>JAIFNC010000034.1:7125-8968 GCA_020047935.1 Bacteroidota bacterium | reverse complement strand
CTTCACCGCCGGCTTTAACTAATTTTTCCATAACTACCAAATTGGCAGCATCTTTTAAGCTTAGGTCTTTGTATTCCATTAAAGCCGAAATGTCGTGCGCTACCGTGTATCGAATAAAAAACTCGCCATGTCCGGTGGCAGAAACCGCGCAAGTGGCATTGTTGGCATAAGTTCCGGCGCCAATAATGGGTGCATCGCCAATTCGTCCGTATTTTTTATTGGTCATTCCGCCGGTGGAAGTGCCTGCCGCCAAATTGCCGTATTGGTCTAAAACAACGCAGCCAACGGTGCCTTTTTTGTCCAATTCTTTCTTATCTTTTTCGTTTTTAAGCGCTTTTTGCAAGCTGTTCCAACGTGCTTCGGTATGAAAATACGAATTATCCACAATTTCCAGCCCTTGCAGTTTGGCAAATTCCGAGGCACCTTTGCCTGAAAGCATTACATGAACCGATTTGTTCATTACGGCAATGGCGGCGCTAATCGGGTTTTTTACATCGGTAACACCGGCAATGGCACCGGCTTTTAAGGTTGCACCATCCATGTAGGCGGCGTCCAATTCTATGGTTCCGGCATTGGTAAAAACGGCTCCTTTGCCCGCATTAAACAGCGGACTGTCTTCCATAATGCGAATGGTTTTTTCAATAGCTTCTTCGGCTTTGCCACCATTTTTTAGTATATCGGCACCGGTTTTTAGTGCCAGTTGCAAAACGGTCAAATATTCTTTTTCTTGTTCTGCGTTAATAAATTCGCGGCTTATGTTTCCTGCGCCGCCGTGTATGGCTATTGCCCACGTTTTGGTTTGGGCTTCTATTTCAACAAAAAAAACAAAAAAAGCGAACAAAATAACGCTTGCTTTTAGTATAAATGCTTTCATATAGAATAAGTTAAAGGTTAAATAGTTGGTTTGGGTTAGATGAAACTAAAATTTTATTTCAAAAATATTTATTCGAAATTGATTTTGTAAAGATGCCAAAAATTCAATAAATTGCACCCTTATTTCCGGAATTAGCAGTAAAATTGTTCAAAAGAACAGTTTTTTGCTTTATTTTATTTTGGAATTTAAATGCAACATGCTTAAAATGAAAAAAGTAAATAGAATTCAACCAAAAATAGAAGAGCCAATTGCTGAACCAAAAAAGCCTACCATCTTCGAAAAACATTTTGTATGGTTTGCCCTTTTTATAATGCTTTTAAGTTTTGCAGCCTATTTTCCGGCATTTAACAACGATTTTACTAATTGGGACGATAATAAATACGTAGTAGAAAACAGCAAAATTAAAAAGCTGGATTGGGAGCAAGTAAAATTCCATTTTACCGACTATCACATGGGCAACTATCATCCGCTAACCATGATAACGCACAGTGTTGATTATTCGCTGTTTAAAGACAACCCAAGTGGCTATATAATAAATAATACGGTGTTGTATGCACTTACTTCGTTTGTAATTATTTTGCTTGTATTTGCTCTGTTTGGTTCGGCTCATGTGGCGCTGGCGGTTGGCTTGGTGTTTGGTTTGCATGCCATTCATGTCGAGTCGGTTGCGTGGGTTTCCGAACGAAAAGACGTGCTGTATGCTTTGTTTTATTTTTTATCGCTCTGGTTTTATGTACTTTATATAAAGAAGAAAAATTGGCTTTATTTTGGCTTATCGATTTTTGTCTTTTTACTTTCGTTATTGTCTAAAGGTCAGGCGGTTTCGTTGGCAGTAAGTTTATTGGCAGTCGATTTTTGGTTTAATCGCAAATTGCTTTCAGTTAAAGTAATTGCCGAAAAAATACCCTATTTTGCCTTGGCATTGGTATTTGGTATAGTTGCAATTAAAGCGCAAGCTTCGGGCGATGC
>JAIFNC010000034.1:0-7078 GCA_020047935.1 Bacteroidota bacterium | reverse complement strand
AATTTAATTCCCGGTTATTTTTGGGCGTATTTGTTGGCAACCGCTGCGTTTATATATGGCTTGTACATAGCTTTCAAAAACGACAAACGAATATTTTTTGGTTTAGCATTTTTTGCCATAAACATTGGGCTGTTATTGCAGTTAATACCGGTTGGTAGCGCGGTAATGTCCGACCGTTATGCACTTATTCCGAGTTTTGGTTTTGCAATAGCCTTGGTTTTTTTAGGTGAAAAGCTTATAAAGAAATTCAAATTAGAACCGTTTGCCTTGTATTTGGTGGTCGGTTATGCCGTTTTGCTTGGCATTTTAACTGCAATACGCACCGAAGTTTGGCAAAACAGTTTGGTGTTATGGACCGATGTAATTGAAAAACAGCCAAAAGCAGTTATTGGTTTGAATAACAGAGGTGCTTTGTACAATCAAATGGAAAAGTACGAGTTGGCTGTGGTTGATTTTACCAAAGCGGTAAGGCTAAAACCCGATTATTCTGAAGCCTTTTATAATATGGGTTCGGCAAAAAAAGAATTGGGCTTAATAGACGATGCAATTCGCGATTATAAAATGGCAATTAAATACGATGAAAAAATTTATCAGGCACATTTGGGCTTGGCAGTGGTGTACGACGAGCAGTTAAAATTCGATCAAGCATTGGCTGAACTTGAAATTGCTCTGAAAATACTGCCAGACTACACCGAAGCACTTACCAATAAGGGAGTTCTATTGGGTAAAACAGGTAAGTATGAAAATGCAATTGAAAGCTTTAATAAGGTCTTGCACTTCGACCCGAATAATACTTCGGCTTTGGTAAACCGTGGTTTTGCAAAATATTTTCTGAAACAATATAACGAAGCCATAGCCGATTTTACCCAAGTAATAGCCCTAGACCCAACAGTTACCAACGCGTTTATAAATCGCGGGTTGGTGTACAGCGCCCTAAACCGCACCGAGGAAGCCGTTAGCGATTATAAGGCTGCATTGGTGCTCGACCCGGCAAATTCCGATGCTTATTACAACATCGGATTCGTATTGCGAAGCATCGATAAAAATGAAAGTTGCCTTGCTTTTAAACGCTCCATGGAACTCGGAAACAAAACGGCGGAAGTTTATTACAAAAACAATTGCCTATAATTTAGCTTCAAATAAAAAGTATCGTTTTTTGTGTTTATTTGTTATTTTTGAAGAATATTTGCTTTGCTTAATTTTTTATATTGCATAAATTAGAAATTATGAAAACATATGCCATTTTTCTGTTGGTTTTTGCTGCTTGCTTTACGATAAATGCGCAAAGTTTTGAAATTTACAACGGCGATACAATTAATTCGGTAGATGCCAATAAACTCAAACAAGGCAAATGGGTAGTATTTATCAACGAAAAAAGTGTGCTTGAAACGGGTAAATATTCAAATAATTTGAAAACCGGTTTATGGATAAAATACTGGAATAATGGCAATGTTCAATACGAAATTAATTATGAAAACGGCTTCCCGCGCGGAGAAGTTAAATTCTATTATCCGAGTGGAAAATTGCAAGAACAAGGAATTTGGGAATTGAATAAATGGGTCGGAAAGTACCAATTTTATTTCCAGAATGGGCAAGCTGCTTACCGATGGAATTTCGATAGTCAAGGAAAAAGAAGTGGTGAACAAAAATATTTTTTTGAAAACGGAAATACACGAATTGAAGGAACTTGGGATAAAGGCAAAATTAGCGGAACCTTGAAAGAGTTTTATGAAAACGGTGCGGTAAAGGCCGAAAGAGTTTATAATTCGGAAGGTTTCAATAAGTCGCTTTCTAAAACATTTCCGCCAAACCCAAAATTTGAGTTAGAGCGAAATAATGTGAAAGTTATGGACAAACCCGAAATTTTTGACGGAAACGGATTTCATAAAATGTTCAGCATTAACGGATTATTATTGCAAGAAGGCGAATACGTGAAAGGCGTTATGAATACCGGAAAAAAATATCATTACAACGATAAAAGTATATTAATTAAAACCGAAATTATCGAAAAAGGAGTTTTGGTTAAAACTATTGAATAAGTTATGCAGAAGTTAAGCATTTACAATACTTTAAGTAGGCGAAAAGAAGTTTTTGAACCGCTTAATCCGCCGTTTGCAGGTATGTACGTTTGCGGACCTACCGTATATGGCGATGCACATTTGGGACATGCGCGTCCGGCAATTACTTTCGATGTAGTTTTCAGATACTTGAAAGAAATGGGTTACAAAGTTCGCTATGTGCGAAACATAACCGATGTTGGGCACTTGGAAAACGATGCAGACCAAGGCGAGGATAAAATTGCCAAGAAAGCTCGATTGGAAGAACTTGAGCCAATGGAAATTGTACAATATTTTACCGATGCATACCATCGCGAAATGGACAAGCTGAATATATTGAAACCCAGTATTGAACCGCGTGCTTCAGGGCATATTCCGGAACAAATTGAAATGGTCGAAAATATTCTGGACAAAGGAATGGCTTACATAAGCAACGGTTCGGTGTATTTTGATGTCGAAAAGTACAATGCTTCAAATAATTACGGCAAGCTTTCGGGGCGTGTAATTGAAGATTTAATGAGCACAACGCGCGAACTCGACGGACAAAATGAAAAACGAAATCCGGTAGATTTTGCCCTTTGGAAAAAAGCCGATGCAAGCCACATTATGCGCTGGAAATCGAAATGGAGCGATGGTTTCCCCGGTTGGCATTTAGAATGTTCGGTTATGAGCACCAAGTATTTGGGCGAACAATTCGATATTCACGGCGGTGGTATGGATTTGCTTTTTCCGCACCACGAATGCGAAATTGCACAATCGAAAGTGGCAAACGGTAAAGATTCGGTTAAGTACTGGATGCACAACAACATGATAACCATTAACGGACAAAAAATGGGTAAGTCGTTGGGCAATTTTATTCGATTAGAAGAAATGTTTGCCGGTTCGCATCCGTTGCTCGAAAAAGCCTATAGTCCGGTTACGGTTCGTTTTTTCATTTTGCAAGCGCATTACCGCTCGCCGCTCGATTTTTCGAACGAAGCCTTGCAAGCATCGGAAAAAGGACTGACACGGCTATTTGCGGCTATGCAAACGCTCGAAAAAATTCAGGCTTCCGAAACTTCAACTTTCGATGTGCAAAAACTAAAAACCGATTGCTATGAAGCATTAAACGACGATTTTAATACACCAATTCTGATTGCGCATTTGTTTGATGGTGTGCGTGCTATAAACCAAGCAGCAACCGGCGATTTGAAATTGAATGCCACCGATTTACAAGCATTAAAAGACCTCTACAAAACCTTGGTGTTAGCTATTTTGGGACTTGAAATTCCGCAATCCGAAACTACCGGAACCGGCGAATTGTTGAATGAAGTAGTAAATTTGTTGCTAAATTTACGCGTAGATGCAAAGGTAAATAAGGATTTTGCAACATCCGATAAAATTAGAAACGAACTTACGAAGTTGGGTTTCGAAATAAAAGATAAAAAAGACGGTTTTGAGTGGAGCTTAAAAAGCTAACGTTGAACCCACGACGGCCAAAATATTGCATATATTTTGCTATTAAATGTCAAAGTTGTATTTTCACAGCAAAATTTAACGTGTTCTTAAATCGAAATTTTAATTTTCAATTATGAAGCCTATCTATCTGTTTATTGCTTTATTTGCATCCATATTTCTGGTATCGTGCACAAAACATGTTAATTACGGAAAAGGCGAAGTTCGAATTGTTCCAAAACCTGTTCAGCTGACTGCCGGAACCGAAACTTTTGAATTAAACTCCGATATAAAAATATACGGAACAGCCGAATTTAAAAACGAAGTAGAATATTTAAGTGGCTTGTTGCATAGCGTTTTAGGATATAAACTTCGAATAGCCGATGAATTACCTTCAAAAAATGCCATTGTTTTCGAACTGCTTAAAGACGATAAGCAATTGGGTGCCGAAGGGTATAAACTTTCGGTAGGAGTTAATTTTGTGAAAATTAGCGCCAATACTCCTGCCGGAATTTTTTACGGCATACAAAGTTTTACCCAGTTATTCCCGCCTAAAATTTTCTCGAAATTCGAAGAACTTGAATTACGTTCGGCAACGCTGCCAACATGCGAAGTAGTCGATTATCCGCGTTTTGCCTACCGTGGAATGCATTTGGATGTTAGCCGACATTTCTTTTCTAAAGAATTTGTGATGAAATACATAGATTATTTAGCTGCGCATAAATTAAATAAATTTCATTGGCACCTAACCGACGACCAAGGGTGGCGAATTGAAATTAAAAAATACCCGAAACTTACCGAAATTGGTTCGGTTCGTAACGAAACCATGATTGGAAAGAATTTTAATGAATTCGATAAAACCAAGCACAGCGGTTTTTATACGCAAGAAGAAATAAAAGAAGTTGTTGCCTACGCTGCTCAGCGACATATTGCTGTTATTCCCGAAATAGAAATGCCCGGTCATGCATTGGCTGCATTGGCTGCATATCCTAATTATTCGTGTACCGGCGGCCCTTTTGAAGTACACACAAAGTGGGGCGTAACCGACGATATTTTCTGCGCCGGCAAAGAAGAGACTTTCGGATTCTTACAAGATGTTTTAACCGAAGTTATGACGCTTTTCCCTTCAAACTACATACATATAGGCGGCGACGAAGCGCCAAAGGAACGTTGGAATAATTGCAATGCTTGCAAAACAAGAATGAAAACCGAAAAGCTTAAGGATGCACACGAATTACAAAGCTACTTTGTTAAGCGAATGGAGAAATTCTTAAACGAAAAAGGTAGAAAATTAATTGGCTGGGACGAAATTTTAGAAGGCGGTTTGGCACCGGCTGCCACCGTAATGTCGTGGCGCGGAATGCAAGGTGGAATTGATGCTGCCATGCAAAATCATGACGTAATTATGACTCCCGGTTCGCACATGTATTTCGACCATTACCAAGGCGATGCCGAACTTGAACCCTTAGCAATCGGCGGTTTTACTTCGCTTAATAAAGTATATAGTTTCGAGCCGGTTCCTTCGGAATTGCCCGACGATAAAAAACAGTATATAATTGGTGCACAAGCTAATTTGTGGACTGAATACATAGCAACCGAAGCGCAAGTTGAGTACATGATATTGCCGCGAATGAGCGCAATGGCTGAAGTGAATTGGACGATGCCTGAGAATAAAAATTACGATGATTTTATTGTTCGTATGCAGCCTATGTTCAAACGTTGGTTTTATCAAAATGCCAATTTTCGATTGCCCGAGCCTCAAAATCAGAATATTACATTGTTGAAAGACGGCGAAAAATTCGAATTTAAAAGTGCCATTGACTTTGCTACTGTTTTTTATACTACCGACGGCGAAGACCCGGATACCGAATCGGCAAAGTACACTGAACCCATATTATTGGAGCGAAACAGTACCTTAAAAGCAATAACCATGCTACCCGGCGGGTTGAAAAGTGCGATAAAGGAGTATTCCGTTTTATTGGAAAGTAGAGTTAAGCGAAATAAAATTTATGGGTTGAATTACCGATATTTCCCAGGCGATTTTAGTCAAAAAATGCCCGATTTTCGCACTATGAAACCGGCTTCCGAAGGTCATGTAATATACCCCGAAGTTGATAACTTCCCGGCACCCGACAAAAAATTTGGAATACATTTTACCGGGCTAATATTCTTGCCTATTGATGAAAAATATGTGTTTGGCTTAAAATCTGACGATGGCGGAAAGCTATTTATTGACGATAAACTAATTGTGGGAAGCGAAGGTTTCACCGCATTGGTTACCGATACCTTAGAAATGCTTTCGGGGTTTCATAAAGTCGATATTTTTTACACCGAATTTGGTGGAAGCAGAAATTTGAAACTGCAAATGGAAACCAAAGGTATTAAAAAACAAAATATACAGCCCGGTATGTTTTTTATTGAGAAGAAAGAAGAATAGTTTTTTATAATTATATTAAAGCTCAGCATTTTAACAATTTATCTTGTTTAAGTGTTGGGCTTTTTTTATTCGAAAATATTACCTAACTTTAATTTTCGAAATAACACCAACACTAAAATGAAGAAAAAATATATACTCGCACTCGATGAAGGTACCGGTAGCGCTCGGGCTGCCATTTTTGCTGCCGACAAAACCATGGTGGGCATGTCGCAAATAGAATTTAAACAGTACTTTCCTAAACCGGGCTATGTTGAACAAGACCCAATGGAAATTATGCAAGCGCAGTTGCAAGCAGCACAAAATTTACTTTCCGATTTGAATATAAAACCCGATGAAATAGCCTCCATTGGCATAACAAACCAACGTGAAACTACCGTTTTGTGGGATAAACGAACCGGAAAACCCGTGTATAATGCCATAGTTTGGCAGGATAATAGAACGGCCGATTATTGCAACATGCTTAAATCGGACGGTTTGGCAAAATATATAAAAACTACTACCGGTTTGGTTATCGATTCGTATTTTTCGGGTACAAAGCTGCATTGGTTATTTAAAAATGTTCCCGGCGCAAAAGAAAGAGCATTGAAAGGCGAATTGCTTTTTGGTACCATTGACACTTGGCTTATTTGGAATTTGTCGGGCGGGAAATTGCATATTACCGATTATTCAAATGCTTCACGTACCATGCTTTTCGATATAAACTCGCTAACTTGGGACGAAACTTTGCTTAAACTTTTCGGAATACCTTACCAAGTGTTGCCCAATGTAGTTGCAGGTATAGCCGGCGACCAACAGGCAGCCTTATTCGGGCAAACTTGTTTTAAGCCCGGAATGGCTAAAAATACCTACGGAACCGGTTGTTTTATGCTTATGAATACCGGAAGTTTTCCGCCTATTTCGGAAAATGGTTTGCTTACCACCATTGCTTGGGGCATAAACGGCAAAGTGGAATATGCGCTCGAAGGCAGTGTGTTTTATGCCGGTGCAGCTATTCGTTGGCTGCGCGACGAATTGAAAATAATTAAAACCGCTGCCGAATCGGAATACATTGCCAACTCTATTCCTAATTCGGGTGGCGTTTATATGGTTCCTGCATTTTCGGGGCTGGGCGCGCCCTACTGGGATATGGATGCACGCGGTGCCATTGTAG
>JAIFNC010000134.1 GCA_020047935.1 Bacteroidota bacterium | reverse complement strand
AATCTTCAACCACATCGTGCAATAAAGCGCAGGTAAGTGCCAAATAGCTAAGTCCCATTTCTTCCACCACAATGCGTGCTACCTCAAGCGGGTGTTCAATATACCAACCGCCGCTTTTCCGTGCAATGCCTTTATGCGCTTCCATGGCCACTTCGAGCGCTCTATTTACTTGGTCTAATACACGTTGCGGCGCTCCTGCCGGGCATACCGCAAGTATCGAATCGAGTTTCTTTCTATAAGCTAACCTATCCTCTTCACTGTAATCTCCGCCTTTCATAAACTTATGCATTAAATATTCAGCAAACCATACCCGCCGGCAACAAATACCAAAATCGTGTAATCTATTTCTATTAATTGGCAAGTTTTTGCAAAAAAAATGAAAGTGCTTCTACAAACACTTTCGAAAATTTGCTTTGTTGCTTCAATTATTAACTAATTATGCAAGTTACAATTTTTTTTTCAATTAACCAAGTTTCAGCATAAAAAAAATGAAAATTAAGTTAAAAAAGTTCAAACAATTTACGTTTATTTCACCTCGGCTATGGGTTCTTCTTTTAGTTTTTCAACCGCTTTCTGCACCAACTCGGCTTGTGCTTTATCAAAATCAATGGTCGAAAGATTTACCGAATCGACAAAGTTTCGTAAACTGTCAACCAGCGGGTTCAGTTTCTTAACATTATCGCGAATTGCATCGGCAATATGGTCTATCGACCGGTCAATAGGCACCGTTTCATCATCGTCATCGTCAAAAATGTTTTTAACTCGCTTCCAAAGCGTAAGTTTGCTGTTTGCCTCTTTGCGCATACGTTGTTTTTGGCGCATTTCTTCCATTATATCTACCATATCCTCCTGCATTTCGTACCTAACCTGTGCCAACACCGTATTGAAACTGTCCATTTTTTCGTTAAGTTGAAGCAAGCGTTCGTAGCTTGCCTTTTCGCGGTCGATGTTTTTTATTTGTGCCGAAAGCATATTTTCATTTCCTTGTGCTTTAGCTATTTGCATAAGCTGTTCGCTTTCGGTAAGCAATTTTTCGCTTTTTAATTTTTTTGCATTCAATTCGCTTTTCATTTCGGCAAGTTCTTTATAAAGATGCCCAATTTCGCGCGAATTTTTTACCATTAAGCTAATATTTTTCTTCAACTTAACAAACGGATTAAGTTCGGCAAAAACTGAAGCAATAGTTTTTAGTGCTTTTTTGAAACCGGTAAACAGGCCTTTGCGCGTTTTTCCGTAAATTAAGGTTAGCGCAATCAGTGCAATTACTCCGCCTACAATACCTAAAAGAAGTAAATTGCCGGCAATAACCAACACTAATTTAATAAGTTTTGGCAACAGCCAAATTGTTAATGCTAAAGCTATTATGCCCAAAACAATGGCAGTTCTGCCTTCAGGTGTTTTCCAAAATGCTCTTTTTTTTCCGGTTTCTATTGCTTTCAAAAGAATTTTATTCATCGTTTTATTGTTTGTTTTATAGTTCGAAATAGTAATTTTGAATTTACTAACAAATGTAACGATTTATTCAAAAATATCCTATAGATTTCAATTTGATTTTTAATATTTTTGAGCCGAACTATATTTATTTTTTAAGTACTTCGGTTTAGTTTAAATTTAGCAGGTTATACATAATTTTAAAAACTATTTTTTTATGAAAAAATTTACCTTATTAAGCTTTTTATTCGTTTTTTTTATAAGTTTTCAGCTGCTAGCACAAAAAAAGCAAGCAGGGTTAGACCTTAAAAAGTTAGACGAATACATTGCCAAAGCGCAAACCGATTGGAATATTCCGGCGGTTGCTGTGGCGGTTGTTAAAGACGGCAAAGTGCTTTTTGCCAAAGGCTACGGCACACGAAATTTGAGTTTAAAAACCGCTGCCGATGAAAATACCTTGTTTGCCATTGCTTCCAATTCTAAAGCTTTTACTACCACCGGCTTGGCGCTTATGGTCGATAAAGGAAAACTTAAATGGGACGACAAAGTAATTAAACATTTGCCTTGGTTTGAAAGTTATGACCCGTATGTAACTGCAAATATGACCGTTCGCGATTTGATTACGCACCGCAGCGGATTGGGAACTTTTTCGGGCGATGTGCTTTGGTACCATACCAACTACTCGGCTAAAGAAGTGGTTAGGCGTGCTAAATATTTAACGCCGGCCAAAGGTTTCAGAGAAGGTTTCGGATACCAAAACATTATGTTTACTGCAGCAGGATTGGTGTTGGAAGAAGTTTCGGGAATGAGCTGGGGCGAATTTATGAAACAAAATTTTTTAGACCCGCTCGAAATGAAAAATTCCAACTATTCGGTAAAACAGCTCGATATGGCAGGAAATGTGGCTGTTCCGTACCAAACCGAATTCGATAATTCGCACACGGCACTTAATTATTTGAATTGGGACAATTGCGCCCCGGCAGCTGCTATAAATTCTTCGGTTGCCGATATGGCTAAATGGATGATTTTCCAGTTAAACAACGGTAAAATTGCCGATAAACAAGTGGTTAGCGAACAGCAAATTTGGGAACTTCGCAAAATGGCAACTCCTACGCCCGTTTCGTTGGGTGCTTTTAAAAACAACCCGAACACCCATTTTAGCGGCTACGGAATGGGTTGGAGTTTAAACGATTACAACGGCAAAAAAGTTATTTCGCACGGGGGCGGCTCCGATGGTATGATATCGAAAGTGGCCATGATTCCGGAAGAAAATTTTGGTGTAGTAGTGCTTACCAACAATATTAATTATTTGTCAAACGCGCTTACCAATCAAATTTTCGATATGTACTTTGGGAACCCCGACAAAGATTGGTCGAAATTGTATTTGGAGCGTTATAGTGCAGGTAATAAGCAAGCTAAGGAAGAGCGCGAAAAATTTGCAACCGACCGAATTCAAAATACCAAACCATCGTTCGAGCTTTCGGCTTACGAAGGAACTTACCACAGCGAAGCTTATGGAAATGTGAAAGTTAGCAAAGGAGCAGGAGAAAAGTTAGTTTTTGAATTTGAACCGGCAGCCGATTTAATTTCGGACCTTACGCATTATCATTTCGATATTTTCAGTATTAAAATGCGAAATAATCCGGCATTGCCCGAAGGTACCGTACAATTTATTCAAGATACAAAAGGTAAAATAATGGAATTGAAACTGGATATTCCGAACCCCGATTTTTTCTTTGACGAATACAAGTTTATTAAACTATAGACTATTAGAGTTTAGACGAAAGACAAAATTTTGGGATCCGGTTGTTTAACTAGTACGCTCCTACAGAGTTTTAAAACTCTGTAGGGCTGCTAAGGAATCAAATAAAAACAATGGGCTTATTGCTCGAAGTTAAAAATTTGATTTAATTTTCACGCTTCTTTTATATTCAATGCTTTTACAACGCAAAGCAGTTGAGTTGTAATAAACCCGGGTATACTTCGACAAGCTCAGTAACCGCAAATCGAAGCTATGAAAATTTAACTGCTTCGTGGTTTTCAAAGCAGAGATGCAAGCAACCCTGATGCACACAGATTTTTATTGAAATCGGCTTTTATCTGCGTTTGAAAATCCGTTAAATCGGCGTTCCAATTCATTTGCTACCCTAACTAAACGCCATTGAATTAAATGCTTGCAATAAATTCCGGAATTTCTCTATTTTTGGTGGTTTGCTCGTATGCGTATGCAAAACCCAACAGCTCGGCATCGTTCCAAGCGCCTGCCATAAACGACAAGCCAACCGGCAATTTATGTACTTTGCCCATAGGCACGGTAATGTGCGGAAAACCTGCCATAGCGGCCGGCGAACCAAAGTAAAATCCGGTGTTGTAATCGCCGTTTACCAAGTCGGTGCAGTTTGCTAAACCTATGCTGATGCTGCAAATGGCATCTAAATTTTCCTTTGCCATTAAGTCGGAAATTATTTGGCGCGTCGTAGCTAATTTTACCAATGTTTCCTTGTATTCCTTTTCATCCAATGAACCTTTTAACTGCGAAAGTTCTAAAATTTCTTGTTTAAAGTAGGGCATTATGGTACTTTCATTTTTTTTGTTAAATTCGATAATTTCTGCCAACGATTTTAATTTACAGCTCGAATTTGCCAAATACTTGTTTAATCCGTCTTTAAACTCAAATTGCAGCATATTCCATTCAAATTCGCCCAATTCGGCAGTTGCACCCAATAAATCGGTTTCTATAATGGTTGCCCCCAATTTTGTAAAAACTTCTTTTGCTTTGTTATACAAATTTACCACTTCCACTTTCCCTTTCAAAACCGAAGTTTCAATACCAATTCGTTTGCCTTGTAGCGCATGTACATTCAAATACTTGGTAAAATTGGTTTCAGCGCCGGTTTTATCGGTCAAGGTTGCTTGGTCGTTGGCATCGGTGCCAATTAAAACTTGCAAAAGCAATGCGGCATCTTTAACCGTTCTTGCCATTGGACCGGCGGTGTCTTGCGATGCCGAAATTGGTATAATACCCGAACGGCTTAGCCAACCAACCGTAGGTTTCATTCCTACAATGCCGCAAAACGACGACGGGGCAATAATAGAGCCGTCGGTTTCGGTACCAATTGCAACAGCGCATAAATTGGCTGCTACCGCAGCACCCGAGCCTGAACTTGAACCGCTGGTATTTCGATTTAGTGCATACGGGTTTTTGGTAAGTCCGCCTCGGCTGCTCCACCCGCTGGTGGAATTTGTAGAACGAAAATTGGCAAACTCGCTCAAATTGGTTTTTCCGAGCAGCACAGCGCCTGCTTCGCGCAATTTCTCTACAATAAAAGCATCTTTCGAAGCCATATTATCGATTAAAGCCATTGAACCGGCGGTGGTTTTCATTTTATCGCCCGTATCAATGTTATCTTTAATAAGCACCGGAATTCCGTGCAAAGCGCTGCGTATTTTGCCGGCTTTGCGTTCGTTGTCCATTTTGTCGGCTATTGCAAGTGCATCGGGGTTTAGCTCAATTACAGCGTTAATTTTCGGTCCTTTTTTATCAAGTTCCTCAATGCGTTTCAAATACTTTTTTGTTATAGCATGCGAAGTAAGTTCGCCGGATTTCATTTTAACCTGCAATTCGTCTATGGTTATTTCGTCGAGTTCAAAGAAATAATCGGGAGTATCGTTGGTGTCTTTCGACAAAATTGCCATGGTGCTTAATGCGGTTATGCCAATGCCGGCAATGGTTCCGCCTGCAATAAAAGTTCGTCGGTCCATAGTAAATATAATAAATGGTATGTACTATAAAAAAGTCAAATTATGGCTTGCAAGGATGCAAGCAACCCTGATGCACACAGATTTTTATTGAAATCGGCTTTTATCTGCGTTTGAAAATCCGTTAAATCGGCGTTCCAATTCATTTACTACCTTAACTTAACAGAATGGATTGAAAACTCAAAATTAGCTAAACTTCCGCAATAATTTGTACAAATATGGCACTAAATACAAACTTACCGGCAAACCAACCAATAAGCCTACAATTAAGGTTATCGCCAATGGTTTTTGAAGTTCGTTGCCCAAACCCGTCGAAAAAAACAAGGGAGCAAGTGCCAAAATGGTTGTCATTGAAGTCATTACAATAGAGCGAAATCGTCGTTTTCCGCCCTCGTGCATGGCATCTTCCATGTTCATTCCTTCGTATTTCATTAATCGGTTTATGACGTCGATTTTCAGAATAGAATCGTTGATAATAATACCGCTCATAACCACCATGCCAATAGCCGACATTACGTTTAAACTTGACCCAAAAGCCCACAACGCAAAGCCTGCCGCAGCAATATCAATAGGTATTTCGATAAGAATGAGCAGCGGTAAAATAAGCGAATCGAATTGGGCAGCCAAAATGAAATACAAGAGTAAAACCGAAATAATGAGCACTTTACCCAATTCGCCCAGTAGTTTTTGAGTTGTATAAATGGTTCCGCCGAAACTTACACTCAGTTCCGGAAATTGCGCCAAAACCTTGTGCGTTTTAGTTTCGAATTCGGAAATACTGCCCGAATAGTTATGTAATTTTAAAGGCAAAAATTCGCCCGAACTGCCGGCATTTAAGTACTTATAATCGGTTGCCGTTCCTAAACTTACAAATTCAGAAAGTGGCAAATATTGCTTTTCGTTGCTTAAAATAAAGGTTTGTTGCAACTCGGTTTGGTATTGTAAGCTTGGCGCCGAAATTTCAACCAAGTCTGCGGGTCAATTTACTATAATAAAGTGGATTATTTGGTAATTTACAGCATTGTTGCTTTTTTCGTTGACCCGTTGACTATTGACAGAATTAGGCATTTTTATTTTCCGCCTTATTATTGGCTGGTTTCCAAAAATTTTATACTTTTAGGCATTCGCAATTTGGCATAAACGTTGCTACTATTGCAGGAAAACATGGCAGGCTAATTTGGTTTGCCTAAATTTTGTAAGCAGAAATATTAAATTTAATTCGCAAAAATAAAAATGCAAGTTTATTCGGCTATTCTAATTCACCCAAATATTTCAGGCGGCAGATGTTCAGGAAATCTGCAAATTAAGCCTGAAGGTGTTATTTTTAATTCAGAAGAAATAAATTACAATATCAATTTTAAAAATTTAAGTATTTATGCAGGCGGCGCCGGAAATCGGTTTATTTTTTTCAAGGATAAAACAACAGAAGACATTTCGGTGTATACCTCCGATAAATCGGTACTTAAAGACCAACTTATTACCTCCAGCCCGTATCTTTCGCAAGACCTCAAGCAATCGAAAAAAAACTTGAACAAATTATTGATTAGCAGTTTGGTGGTGTTGTCGGTAATTGTGCTTTTTATAGTCGGATTATTTTTGGTAAAAGACACCTTGGTAAAATCGCTTGCAAAGCAGGTTCCTGTTGAATGGGAACAAAATGTAGGCGAAAAATTGTTTTCAACCATGTCGGCAGAATACAATTTCATTAAAAACGACTCGCTAAAAAATGAATTTTTAACCGTTGGCGCACCATTGTTTAGCCAAATGGAAAACCAAGGGTTTAAAATAGATTTGTATTTTGTAAAAGACCAAACCATTAATGCTTTTGCCTTGCCCGGCGGAAAAATAATTGTACATACCGGACTAATAGAAAATGCCAAATCGTGGGAAGAAGTGATGGGCGTTTTAGGCCACGAAATGGCGCATGTAAGCTTGCGACACCATGTAAGGGGCATAATAAACAACCTCGGAATTTATGTTATACTATCTGCAATCGTGGGCGATGTAAGTGCTTTGGCAGGTAGTTTTATCAACATGGGCGGCAGTTTAGCCACGCTTTCAAACAGTCGTGCTTTTGAACACGAAGCCGACGAAGCCGCATGGAATTACTTAATTACTGCCAAAATAAACCCCAACGGACTAATTTCTTTTTTCGAAATCTTGAAAAATGAAAACGAATCCGGCATCGATTCAACTGTAACAGAAACGTTCGATTTATCATTTCTTTCTACGCATCCCGATACGCAGAACAGGATTGATAAATTAAAACAAAAGCAGGAAAAACTTAATCAGAAGTTCAATACATTGCCCGAAAATTTTAATGCTTTTAAAGAAGCGTTGCTGAAAATTGATTAATTTGTAAAAATTAGAAAAACTAAATAATTAATTGTTTAAAAATGAAAATAAAAGTAGAAGGAAAACCGGTTTTTGCTCACATAATAGTTGAGCTGGAAGCGGGTGAAACATTTATTGCAGAATCCGATGCCATGTCGAGCATGTCGGCAGAACTGGATATGGCTGCAAAATTTAGCGGCG
>JAIFNC010000120.1 GCA_020047935.1 Bacteroidota bacterium | reverse complement strand
TACGCAGTAAACTCGACGAAATAATTGACTTTGCCGGCGTACAAAAATATATTGATACCCCCGTAAAACGCTACTCAAGCGGCATGTACGTACGCCTTGCCTTTGCCGTAGCCGCCCACTTAGAACCCGAAATACTTATTGTGGACGAAGTACTTGCCGTAGGCGATGCTGAATTTCAGAAAAAAGCCATTGGCAAAATGCAAGATATTTCAAAAGGTGGCGGTAGAACGGTGCTTTTTGTGAGCCATAATATGGCGGCAATAAAAAATTTATGCCCAAAATCTACACTCCTAAAAAATGGAGAATTATTTGCATTAGGAGAAACTTCAGATGTTATAGCCGCATACATGGAGCAGAATAAGGCTGTAAATGCAATACACAAAAATAAAACAAGTAATTCACTAATTGCAGAAATTGAAATTAAATATAATGAAAATACATTTTTTTCAGATTTTGATTTGATTGCCAAATTATATTTTTATAGTAGCTATCGAATCGAGAATTGTTTCATCAATTTTGTTGTTGAAGATATTGATGGTGTTTATGTTATTCATCATAGAACTGATAAAAACTTATTTGAAAAAATAAATTTAGAAAAGGGTGAGCAAAAAATTGAAATATTAATACCCAACCTGCATTTAAAACCCGGTATTTACAGTTACTGGTTTAGAATATTTTCAAAAACAGAATTTGAAAATAAAATTTTGGATACTGAAAAAAACACTTTTGAAGTACGAGGCGATGTCTTTGGAGGTATTATTTGTGGCCCTTCGACATGGAAAATTAATTAACCATAAAATGAAAAAAGTTTATTCAAATATTTTTTTAGAAACTCCTTCAAAGGAAATTCACAGAATAAAAAATCTTAGATTACGATTTATTATCTTTTTTTTAAAAAGTTTATTCTATTCAATAATGGTTTTTTTTTCTAATGGTTTAGGAATTAAATTCCATTTTTATATTGCAATTAATTCATTTATTGCTTTTTTCAAAAAGAAAATAAACTTTAATAATTTATTTTTCTATACCACAAATCCATTAGATTCATTTAGATATTTTGAATTTCATTATGCATTTAAATTTATCAGAAAAATAAAAGTTAGCTCGTATTTAGACATTAGTTCTCCTCGATTTTTACCTTCATATATCATTCAAAAAAAGAAATTGAATAATGCTTGCATTTTAAATCCTGATCAAAATGATATTATATTAACAAAGGAAATTTATAAATGGATTGGAATTCAAAATAGATGCAACTTTTATAATGATATTATTGAAAATTGTCAATTTAATTTGAATAGTTTTGATTTAATCTCTTCAATTTCAGTATTAGAACACATTCCTCCTGATAATGTAATACATGCTATAAAAAAAATAAAAACACTTTTAAAATCCGATGGTTACTTCTTAGTTTCCGTACCTGTAGCAAAAATTGCTTTTGATGAATATATAAATTTCAATGAATATAATTTACAAGAATTATCTTCAGATGGCTATTACTTTGGTCAAAGATTTCATGACACGAATTTAATCAAAGAATTGTTTATTGATAACTTCGGACTTCCAGTATTCTCAAAGATATATGGGGAAAAAGTAAACGGTTTTTTCAATAAAAACCGTTTTGAGAAAATTAATTACATTAATTATCCTTGTTATAAAGAATCCTATATTTTCTATAAAAATTACAAAAAATATAGTAATATTGACGAATTGCCTGGATTAGGTGTTGCGATTTATTTATTTAAAAACACAAGTGAAAATTAATATGAAAATAGCTGTTTTTGATACAATTTTAAATGATGGCGGTGGGAAACGATTCATTTTAAATTTATTGCCTGCAATTAAAAATATTGATAATAATATTGAAATTGATTTATATTGTCAATTAGACAAAATAATTAATTCTTCATTTTATGCTTATCTGCATTCACACAATGTAAATATTTATAATCTAAATAGTTTATCTTATCGGGCTAAAACTCAATTTTTACCTTTATATAAAAGAGGATTTAATTTTACACTTAGAAAATTGCATTTAGAAAAAATTCAATTAAAAATAAAAAATGAAATTATACCGCAATTAAAAAATGAAATTTTCGACATAACAAAAAATTATGATATAGCCTTCTTTCCTTGGCCTTTTTTAATTGATAATATTGACACCTTTTGCCCTAAAGTTGCAACATTTCACGATTTTAATTTTAAGTATTTTTTTGGTGCAGAAATTTTTACTGAGCAAATGCTTAGGCAATTAGAATCGCAAACTCCTGAATGGATAAAAACATCAATACCTATAGTTTCGACTTTTTTTATGGAATCAGAAATAAGAAAATTTTATCCTATAATTAAAAAAGTCAAAGTTATTCAATTAGCTCCTTTATCAGGGTTTACTGTAATTTCAAAAGAAAAAGCTCTAAATATTACCCATAATTTGGGAATTGATTATGACTATATTATTTATCCTACAAACTTAGCTATTCACAAAAATATAAGTGTTTTATTTAACGTAATATACAAACTTAACAAAAAAGGATATAATATAAAACTACTTCTTACAGGGGCTGGCACTGAAAATTTCAAATATGCAAAAGCTACAGAATTTGGAATTGAACGTAATAATATAGATAATTATGATGTAGTAGGCTTAGGTTATGTAACTGATGAAGAAATAGACAGTTTAATACAATGCGCAAAAATTGTTATATCTTCTTCAAAATATGAGGCAGGATGTGGACCTGCACTTGATGCGTGGATTAGAGGCGTACCTGTTGCTATGTCGAATATTCCGGCATTCGTGGAACATTTAGAATTCTTTGGAGTCAAAGCCCAATTATTTGATGCTTTTGACGCTAATGATATCGTCAGTAAATTGGAATACATGTTGAACAATTACGACAAATGCATTATTGATGCAAACGTATCTCAAGACGGCATAAAAAAATACACTTGGGAGAATACAGCTCAAAAATATTACGAAACTTTTTTAGATATATTAAACTAAACAATTATGAATAAAAAAATTCCAATATACCAACCATCTTTAACAGGTAACGAGAAAAAATATGTAAATGATTGCCTCGACACCTCTTGGATTTCGTCAAAAGGAAAATATGTTGAATTATTTGAAAAATCATTTGCGCAATATATCGATGTCAAATTTGCAACTACCGTATCAAACGGCACAGTAGCAATTCATCTCGCATTATTAGCTTTAGGTATAGGCGAGGGCGACGAAGTGATAGTTCCATCTTTTACCTATATTGCATCGGTAAATGCTATCACTTACACCGGTGCAACGCCGGTTTTTGCTGACTCACTACCTGAAACATGGCAAATTAACCCGGAAGATGTAAAAAAGAATATCACATCGAAAACTAAAGCCATAATGGCTGTGCATTTATACGGACACCCCTGCGAAATGGCAGAACTAGTGAAAATATGTAAAGAAAACAACCTTTTTTTAATCGAAGATTGTGCCGAAGCCATTGGAAGCAAATATAACAAAAAACACGTAGGCAGTTTTGGCGATATTGCCACATTTAGCTTTTTCGGAAACAAAACTATAACAACAGGTGAGGGGGGAATGGTAGTTACAAATGATAAAACATTATTTGAACGTTCTGTGCATTTTAAAGGACAAGGCTTGGCTAAACATCGGCAGTACTGGCATGATGTAGTAGGTTATAATTACCGTATGACAAATATTTGTGCAGCAATTGGCTTAGCCCAATTAGAACAAATTGATGCATTTATAGCCAGAAAACGTGAAATTGCAATGCTTTATAAAGAAAAACTCGATTCTAAAAATATTAGTTTTCATCAAGAGGCAGAAAATGTATATCACTCATACTGGATGTGTTCAGTTGTGCTGAAAGATGCAGACACTAGAGAAAAATTACGAAATCATTTGGACGAAGCCGGAATTGAGACGCGCCCGCTTTTTTATCCGGCACATACAATGCCAATGTATTCTAAAAAATATAAAAAATTAGCTATTGCCGAAGATTTAGGTTGGAGGGGTATTAATTTGCCAAGTTTTCCGCAAATTACAAACGAACAAATAAACTATATTTGCACCAAAATAATAGATTTTTGCAATGATGCCAGTAAGAATATGTAAATCAAACAATGATAAACTGCATGATTTTTTAGCTAATGCAGGTAATGCGTTACAAACATTTCGATATTTCAATAAAAGAAAATTATCTGTTATAGAAAATCATTTAGTAACTTATCTAATTTTAGATGAGAATGAAACACCAGTATGTTATGGGCATTTGGAAAGAGAAAACGAAATTTTATGGCTCGGTATTGCCGTTATAGAGTCACAAAAAGGAAAGGGCTTAGGCAATCAAATGATGAAGTATTTATTAGAATTTGCAAAAATAAATAATGAAAAACAAATTACATTAAGTGTAGATAAGACAAATTCCAACGCAATTAAATTGTACTTGAAATTTGGTTTTACTGTTTTTCAAGAATTGGAAAATATTATCATTATGAAAAAACAAATTGAATAATGAATATTCTATTTTACATATCAAACATAGATAAATCCACAGGTGGCGTTTTTCAATATTCTTATGCATTGCTTTCGATATTGTCAAAATCCGAGCATCAATTTTATATGTATAAAGTAGATAATCCGGAAATCCAAGAATTAATTTCAGCAAATAAAAATTTACATCTATTAGAATACAATGATTATACCGTGCCGGCAAAAATTAGAATACTAAAAAAGATTATAAGCAAGATAAATAGCGTATCTCATATTTTAAAAATTAAAAAATACTTAAAAAGTAAATATAAAATTCCTATTATCGATTACGTGGTCGAAAAATATAAAATAGATATCATTCATTGTCCTTTTCAATATTTGCCGGAAACTACTTTGAATATACCTACAATTACTACAATGCACGACGTTCAGGAACTCCATTTTCCGGAATTCTTCACGTCCTCACAAAGAGAATACAGAGCCATAAACTATAAAAAAGCGATTGATAAGGCTGATGCAATTATTGTTAGTTATCTGCATATTAAAAACGATTTGGTAAAATATTTTGCCAAAGATGAACATAAAATACATGTTTGCCTTTTGGATATGCAAAATTTATGGTTCGATAAATTTAAAAAATCCGATATTTTGGATTTGAAAGATTACAATATACCCGAAAATTTTATTTTTTACCCGGCAGCAACTTGGGAACATAAAAATCATTTGAATATAGTTGAAGCAATAAAAATATTGAATGATGAAAGAAAAATCAAAGTAAATCTTGTGTGTTCCAGCCACAAAACCGAATTTTAT
Source organism: Bacteroidota bacterium (assembly GCA_020047935.1). Taxonomy (GTDB): domain Bacteria; phylum Bacteroidota; class Bacteroidia; order Bacteroidales; family JAIFNC01; genus JAIFNC01. Next base: position 10,184 of record JAIFNC010000120.1, on the reverse strand, counting down.
ACTGTTATCGAAAATAAAATAAAAGAATACAATTTAGAAAATCAAATAAATTTTATAGGAACAGTTTCCGATAAAATTCTTTATAGTTTATATCATAAAGCCGAAGCGGTCGTAATTCCAACATTATACGAAGCCGGTAGTTTCCCACTGATGGAAAGTATTATTTTAGGCATTCCTGTTATTTGTTCAAATGTTACTTCTTTACCCGAAACAATTGGTGAAGATCAATTTATTTTCGACCCTAAAAACCCCAATGATATTGCTGAAAAAATATACAGCATATTGTACGATAAAGAGTTAAAAAAACAAAATGTTTTGAACTCAGCTAAGCAAAAATCCAAAATATTAAATAATAATACAATAACTATTATAGATAATATTTATAAAACATTAGCAAATGCCAACACCTAAACTATCAATAATAACAGTAAACCTAAACAATTCCGCAGGTTTGCATAAAACAATTGAAAGTATTGTAAACCAAACATTTTCAGACTACGAATACCTTGTTATTGACGGCAATTCGACAGATGGAAGTGTTGAAATTATTAAAAACTACGAAAGTAAAATTACCTATTGGGTGTCAGAGCCGGACAGTGGAATTTATAATGCTATGAATAAAGGTATTAGATTGGCAAAAGGTGAGTATTGCTTTTTTTTAAATTCAGCAGATTGGTTAATTAATGAAAACATTTTGAGCGAAATTTTTAATGAAAATATTTCTACTGATATAATTTATTTTAATATTGAAACAGAAAAAGGAAAATTTGAATTTCCCAAAAAATTAACTTTTAACTTTTTGTTTCAAAATGGAATTTGCCATCAAGCAATGATAATAAAATCAAGTTTATTCAAAACAATAGGGTTATATAATGAAACATTTAAAATAGTTTCGGATTGGGAGTTAATTTGTAAAGCATTCCTTTTAGACATGAAATTTATTAAAATCAACAAGACTATATGCTTTTATGATTTAAATGGCATAAGTTCTGATGCCAATAATAATGCATTTATGAAAAGAGAAAGAGAAATTGTGTTAAAAAAACTTATTCCCAGAATATATGATGACTATATAGAACTACAAGAAACACAAAATCAATTACAGAAAACACAAAATCAGTTACAGAAATATGAAAGTTCTAAATTGATGCGATTTGTAAAAAAAATTCAATCGACTAGTTTATACAAGAAAATTTGGAAATAACAAAAATATGCATATTAAAATTTAACATTATGAACAAATTCAATTTAAGTCTTTGGATAAGAGCCAGAAATTTAGATAGGCTTAAAAACAAGCAACCTATTATTTTATGCGATAATTGTTGGGCTGGTTCAATTTATAGTTTCCTGCATTTAGAATATTATACTCCTTTAATTGGTACTTATATTTACCCCGAAAGTTTTTTGAACCTTATAAAAAACTTTCCTGAAATGTTTTTAAAACCGCTATTTTTTAGCCATGAACCAAGCCATGGGAGAAGAAAAGGTGAACCTAATTACTACCCTGTTGGTTTAATTGATAATAAAATTGAAATACACTTTCTGCACTACAAAAGTGAAGCAGAAGTTTTAGAAAAATGGAACAGAAGAACCGAACGTATGCTAGAAGTTTATGAAAAGAATAAAGTAGTATTTTTTAAAATGGACGATTCCAATTTTGGTACCGAAGAAGATTTTATAAAATTTCACAATACGAATATAGGTTACAAAGTATCGTTTAGTAAAAAACATTTAATAAACCATCCTAATCACTTTAAAATTAAACTAAAAAACGAATGGGTGTCCGGAAAAAATTCATCCTACAATTTTGATATAATTCACTTTTTAAATACCGGAATTGCAAAGCAAACTTTGCTAAATATTCTAATCCGCCGTATATATAATAAAGCAAATTATGCCTGATAGCAAAAGATTTTTTTTTATAACAACAAACTACTGTTGGGGCGCAAGTGAGTTTTTATGGTACGACGCAATTAAACAATTATATGCCAATAAAACAGTAGTATTTGCATATATTCCTAAATTTCATCACTCTGCTATAGAATCATTGCAAAAAGAAATTGGACAACAACGAGTTTTTAATAGTTCACGTTACCAATTGCTTAGGTTTTATAAACGGTGGATTAATAAACTTTATCCACTTTTTATTGAAAAAGATACACTAAAAGAAATGCTCACTAAATTTAAGCCCGATTTAGTTATCGTATCAAAAGGAAATGCATTTGGCGATGAAGAAATTCCTATATTTTTAAAACAAAACGGTTTTAAATACATTATAGTAAACCATCTGGTTTCAGAATCAAGTTGGCCTTTAATAACTGAATTGTCAAGATTAGAACTTATTGAAGGTGTTCAATTCTCACTTAAAAACTATTTTGTTTCAAACACTAATAAAATGCTTTTTGAAAAAATGATTGGAGCTGAAATATCCAATGCAGAAGTAGTCTTTAATCCAATAGAAAACAAACCGAATTTAATGCCAGATTATCCGGATATCCACAATGGATTTTCAGCTGCAATTGTTGGTAGGTTAGAATGCTTTCATAAAGGTATAGATATTCTAATAGATGTGGTAAAAGAATCCAAATGGCAAACGCGAGACATCACATTTAACATATATGGAAATGGTCCGCATAGAATAATTATCGAAAATTTGATAACAAAACACAATATACAAAACATTAAATTACATGGTTACGTTACGGACAAAACACAAATTTGGCAACGTAATCACATATTAATACTCCCATCACGAATGGAAGGACAATCAATTAGTTTATCTGAAGCTTTAAATTTTAAAAGGACTGTTGTTGGCACAAACGTAGGAGGGATTTCGGAATACATTGATGACAATATAACTGGCTTTATAAGTCAATTTGCCAACAAATTTGAATTAGACGAGGCAATGGAAAGAGCATGGAATAGAAGAACAGAATGGGCAGAAATGGGCATCAAAGCAAATGAGAAATGGAAAGAAAAAGCTCCCGCTTATCCTATTGAAAATTTTATACAACGAATCTTTAATTTAATTACAACTTTATGAACATATATTATTTTTCACCATCAAGCGATATACCAAGCTGGGGCGTAGGTATGATATACTACCATGTTTGGCTATTAAACAAAAATAATTTCAATGCTTTTGTTTTACACGACAAAAAACCGTTCAAAATTACTTGGCTCGATATTGAAGTTCCAATAAAATATTTAGACGATAAAAACCTAAAACCAACTAGAAGCGATTTTATTGTTATACCCGAAGTTTGCGCCGACAACGCAATTTTACAAACCTTCGAAGGAACAAAAATAGTTTTTGTTCAAAATGCTTTTTACATTTACGAAGGCTTAAGTTCTGGAACAAACTATGAAAAATTAGGTATTTCGACCATTTTTTATTACATGCCGCATTTGCACAAAATTTTATCGAATATAAGCAATTTACCACTTTACGAAATGCCGCCGTTTGTAGCTCCGTACTTTTTTAAACCATTAAAAAACAAAAAAAGGAAGAAACAAATAGTTTTATATCCAAAGTTCCATAATAAAGAATACGATATTTTAAAGCAATACATTACCGATAAATTAAACATTAGGCCCAAATCAATATTAAACAAGTTTATAAGAAATGAAAATGAGTGGGAAATAGTAGAACTCCGAAATAAAAAACACAAGCAAATTCCTGAAATAATGCAACAAGCTATGTTTTTCGTTTCAATAAATACCACCGAAGCATTTAATTCAGCAGTTCCGGAAGCAATGGCATCAGGCTGTATAAATTTTTGCTACGAAGCAGTTGGTCCGGCTGACTTTTTAATAAATGAAGTGAATGCTTTTGTATTTCAAAATAGTCATATTTATACATTAGCCGAAAAATTAGTTCAAATAGCAACACAGTATAATGAAAATGAAAACCAATTGAATAGTATGAGGCAAAATGCGTTGGAAACAGTTCAGAATTATACAATAGAACAGTTAGAGGTGAAATTAGTTGATTTTTTTAACGCATTCAAATTATAAATTGTAAGATTAAAAACAAAATAAAAGTTAATAAAACACATAAAAATGACCATAAAGCAGAAATTAGGTGAATTTCTTTATAAAACATTACCTTTCTCAACTGAAACACTAAATCAGGTACGTTACGAAATGCAACTGTTTTTTATATGGCTTAATACAAGACTAAATCCGGTTTTCAAGTATAGATTTAAACAATTACGAAATGAAAATTCAATTTCGTTAAACATTGGTGCCAGTCCGTTTGGCGAAAATGATTGGATAAATGTTGATTTACAGAAAAATAAAAATATCAATTTAATTTACGACTTCCGTCGAAAAATTCCGTTTAACAATAATAGTATAGAACGCATTAGGATTGAACATTGCTTAGAACATTTTGACTATGATTTAGTTCCTAATTTTTTCAATGAATGTTGTCGTGTTTTAAAACCACACTGTATATTGCGCATTATTGTTCCCGATACCGATAAATACATTGCAGCTTATTATTCCAACGATTTGAATGAATGGACTAAAATTGGTATAGATGCCCAATATTGGAAACCAATACACCAACTAAACCATGTATTCCGGCAAAAAGGTGAACATAAATATGCCTATAATTTTGAACTTATTAACGAACTGGCTAAAAATGCAGGTTTCACCAATGTTATTAAACAAGAATTTGGCAAATCGACAGATGAAAAACTGAGAAATGATTTACCGGGACACAAACTATATTCTCTTTATGTAGATTGTATCAAATGAATACACCCGAACTAAAAATATACGCAATAATTGTAACATACAACGGAATGCATTGGATTGACAAATGCCTGCAAAGCATTAGGCAAAGTACCATTCCCGTGCATACTGTTGTTATAGATAACTTATCAACCGACGAAACCGGTAAATATGTAATTGCAAACTACCCCGAGGTAGAATTTATACAATCGAACATAAATCTAGGCTTTGGCAAAGGCAATAACCTTGGGTTACGAAAAGCAATAAACAACAATGCCGACTACGTATTTTTACTAAATCAAGATGCTTGGATAGAACCGGATACGATAGAAAAATTGGTGGCTGCGCATAAAGCAAATCCGGAATTCGGGGTTATAAGTCCGTTTCATTATAATTACAATAAAACTGAAATTGAATATTATTTTTCAACCATTATTAACCCATTCGATTGTCCTGGATTTTTAAACGATATGTTTTTTGATAAATTCAAACCCATTTACGAAATAAAATTTGTTCATGCTGCATGTTGGCTTATTTCAAAAGATTGTTTGCACGTTGTTGGCGGATTTGACCCTATTTTTCATTTATACAGTGAAGACAATGATTATATAAATCGAGTAAAATATTTTAAGTTTAAAGTAGGCGTTTGTCCCGAAGCTTTTGTAATGCATAAAGGCACTCACAAAGGCTTAACCGAAATCGATACTAATTTTAATATTAAACTAAATCTGGTTCATTTGCATCTTAAAAACATAGATTATAAACTCAGCGGTTTGTTTTTAACTAATTTAAAAGGAATTACAGACAGAATTACATCAGCAATTTTGTATCGTAAACTCACTGATTTAAATATAGTAGTAAAGCTTTTTTATTTTTCATTTCGAAATTTGTACAAAATATACAAAGCTCGAAAAATTTGTAAAAAGAAAGGTGCATATTTAAATATCTAATCATAAAACAGAAAGAAAGACAATTCTTTATAAAATGAAAAAACTATTAATTATACCCGGCTATAAAATTTATCCGGTGCAAAATGGCGGCAGTATTGCACAAACCATTTTTATAAATGCATTATGCAATTATTATGAAGTACATATTGCACTAAACTATAAAAACCTTGAAAATAAAGATATTTTTTCATTTGAACAAAATCATCGAAATGCAATTGTACATTATTTGGAATCTTCAACAAAACAAAATAATGAAGAAACGATGAAAGCTCGTATTCTAAAATTTATAAAAAAAACATTTAGACTGAATAATTGGCATATTTCAAAAGCCCCCCACTACAATAAAACCAATGTCGATATTAATAATATAAAGAGTGTTTCAGCCAAATTTAATTCATTTACAGCACTCGATTTTGTATTTAGCCAATACATCAAAAATATAATTGTTAAAGAAAGAATAGATATTGTACAGATGGAAATGGATTATAATATTGCTTTAGCTTTATATTTATCTGAATATAATGTTAAAAAAATATTTGTACATCATGAACTTATTGCCGAAAAAGTTATCGACGAACTTACTTATTATAGCCAATTGCCAAAATTGTATGCCAATTTTTTAATAAATTCAGTAGAATTGTTAGAAACTAATTGTCTTAATGCATACGATGCTGTATTAACTTTTAATACAGCAGATAGTGAAATATTGAGCCACAAACTAAAAAAACAAAGTATCGTTTCACCATTTCCGGTTGCATTTCAAAAATACAACAATATATTTAATCCAAATGCAGACAACTGTAATTTAATATTTTTAGGCGGAGGAGATCACATTCCAAATAAACATGGGTTGGAATGGTTTATAGATAATGTTGCAAATGATTTGTTTAAAGAGATAAAATCTATTAAATTATTTGTTACCGGAACATGGCCTGTTTCATTCAAAAATCATTATAAAAACGATCAAATCATTTTTACAAATTTTATAAATGAAAAAGAACTTGATTCGATTTTACAAAACTCAATTGTAATCTCGCCTATATTTATGGGCAGCGGACTGCGGGTTAAAATACTAAGTGCAATGGCAAAAGGTATACCGGTACTTTCCACAACCAAAGGTGCAGCCGGAATTTCAAATTTAATTCATACTAAAAATATTTTATTAGCCGATAACGAAAGTGAATGGAAACAAATCATTCAATTATTCATCAATAATAATGAGGCTCTAAGTACAATTTCAAAAAATGCTTACGAATTGTACTACCAAACTTTCAATTTTGAAGAATTATTAAATACAAGAATAGCAATTTATCAAAACATTTAATGACGAAAAATTTGAATACTCTGCCAAAAATATCAATCATAATACCCGTAAAAAACGGAGCCAAAACCATTGCTGCTTGTTTAGATGCCATCCGGCAACAAACACTCTTTGAGCAAACCGAAACTATTATTATCGATTCGGGCAGTACCGATAATACATTAGAAATTGTATCAAAATATTCATTTGTAAAACTGTTTCAAATTCCACCGGAGGAGTTTGGGCACGGTAAAACCAGAAATTATGGGGTGTCGTTGGCTAAATGCGAATTTGTAGTGATGACCGTGCAAGATGCATGGGCGGCTGACAGCCTTTGGTTGGAAAAAATGATACAACATTTTGCCGACGAAAAAGTGTGTGCAGTAGTAGGACAACAAGTAGTACCTCATCACTCCGACAAAAACCCCCACCAATGGTGGCGACCCGTTAGCCAACCGCGTCTGATTGAAACGTACTTCGAAAATCCTTCTGACTTTTTAAACCTTACAGGAAAAGAGCAGGACAACGTATGCTTTTATGATGATGTTAACACCATGTACCGCAAATCGGCATTATTAGAAACCCCTTTCGACGATATTGAATATGGAGAAGATATGATCATAGCTAAAAAATTTCTCTCTACCCGGAAAAAAATTATATACGATGCCCGTTCATCTGTTTGGCATTACCACTTTCAGCATAAAGACTATGTTTACAGGTCTACCATTACCAATTTGTATTACAAATACCTAATATTTAATTATGTTGTAAATTATGAGTGGAGTATTGTTGATTTTTTTAAAATTATTTATAGAAATGTTAAATACAAGGCAGAATTTAAATGGATTTTACATAATTTCAACATTATTTTCTATCGACAAAAAGCATATTATAAATTTGTTAGTGCAGCAAAAAAAAGCAAATTGGATATTGATAAAATGTATAAACGAGTAAATCCATCCGTTGTTCAAGGAAGATCATAAAGCAATAGCTTTTTTATGCAATTAAAGAGCTTTCCATATTTTTTTCATCATTCGGTCAGACCGGTTCCGCCGGTCAGACCGATATTTTGAAAACCAGCTTTTTTACTTGAATTGAAATTGCTTTCCTTAGACCGATATTTTATGTCGAGAAGGATACGATCTTTCCAAAAGATAGTATCCTTATTTTAATTAAAAGCTTTTTACCGGCAATCCGTATGATCGCTTGTGAGCGGTCTGACGGAGGCTAATGCTGACCGATATTGAAAAACCGACGTTTACTGTTTTTTTGCAAAAAAAATATCAAAGTCAGTTAGCTTTCCGACTTTGATTTTTCCGGCACGGAAAAATTAAACGTCGGTAGTTTTTCTCGGTCCGACCGGTCAATCCGGTCAGACCGATATTTTGAAAAAGCCGGTTTATTTACAACTATCTGTCTGACCCCTTTGGGAGCGGTCTGACGGAGGTTTTTAATTACAATCGTTCGTTTAAGAAACCCATTTTTCGCCATTCGGCTTTGTAATTATTCGGATAATTAGCTCGAATGATGAGCCGAATTTGGTTAAGCCCGGTTTTAAGCATTTCTTTAAGGTCGTTTTTGCGCGAACCAAATCCCGAAATACTTTCGGTAGTAACGTTATTGGTAGCAATTAAGGTTTTATATTCAACAATAGCCGGTTCCCAAAATGCAGCTCCGAATTTGTTGGCAGCAAAACCATTTTTATTAACAGCCGAAAGCATTTTTTCAAGTGCAGCTGCATGGGCTTCTTGTGCATAGGGCAAGTTGTAACCGCGCGAACTTTTAGTTAAGCCAAATTCGGGATAGTATCTTTCTGCCATATCTTTACCGAACTTTTCTTTTATGTAAAGTTTTACAAAAGTAACCGCCTCGTAATTCTTTTTTTTCGTTTCTTCTATTTTTTTTATTGCCGGGTTTCTGTCTGTGCGCTGCATATACATTTCGTTGAGCAAGTTTTCGTACTCGTTTATTAAGTTGGTAAAAACTGTTTTTTGAAACGATGCAACCACAAGTTCAGAACTTGTATAGTTTGGTTCAACCCTGCGGCATAAGGTTAAAAAATCTTTGTCGGCTGCCGGAATTGCCGATTTTTTAAATACCGATAAAATATCCATTTTGGTTTTTGCTTAGTAATGTATAAGTTTAATATCGGCGGCTAAAGTAAATATTTTTCGTAAATTAAAAATACAAATAGTAAAAAAAAGCAAACATTTAATAAGCTTGTTTAATTAAACGAAAATAATATAGGTTTATGCTTTGGGTGTATATTGAAAATTAGTATTGCTTATGAATAGATAATTAAAGGCTTGCAGTTTCAGTACTGAAAGTGGTAATTTTGTAAAGTTGAATAAACTGTTTCAGTACTGAAAGTGTAAAAATGCAGAAATTGAGTTTGGTTTACAGTACTGAAAGGCAGTGTAAAAGTAATAGGAATATAACTTACAGTGTTGAAAGTGGTATTTTATGAACCGAATATAACACTTTCAGTACTTAAATAGCCGTGTAGTTATGTATTTGTATTAATAAATATACTGAAACACTATGCTAAAACATGAAATACTTATGCTAATAATAATTTTTACCTAATTGAAAAAAATATCCGATAATTTTATAACATACAAAGTAACTTTTAATGATAAAATAATATAGTGCTATTGTAATTCATTGATTTTTAACTTTATCAGTCTCGGTCAGACCACTCTAAGGCGGTCTGACCGATATTTTATGTCGAGAAGGATACGATCTTTCCAAAAGATAGTATCCTTATTTTAATTAAAAGCTTTTTAACAGCTATCCGTCTGACCGCTTTGGAGCGGTCTGACGGAAACACACGGTCAGACCGGTTCCGCCGGTCAGACCGATATTTTATGTTGAGAAGGATACGATCTTTCCAAAAGATAGTATTCTTATTTTAATTAAAAGCTTTTTAACAACCATCCGTCTGACCGCTTGTAGCGGTCTGACTGATGTCCACGGTCATACCGATATTTTATGTCGAGAAGAATACTATCTTTCCAAAAGATAGTATCCTTATTTTAATTGAAAGCTTTTTAACAACAATCCGTCTGACCGCTTTGGAGCGGTCTGACGGGAATATACAGCAGACCGTGTGTGTTTAAAATGTCGGAATTAGGTTCCTTAGCATTCAACAACTTGAAGATTCATGTTGCAAAAAAATTAAACTTTGCCCGGCA
>JAIFNC010000192.1 GCA_020047935.1 Bacteroidota bacterium | reverse complement strand
TTGTTCGGATTTTTAGCTTCCTCCTCCGCGCGCTTAACCTTTTCAATAAGCTGGTCAATAACCGATAATCGCGAATTCTCGGGCATTGCAGCAAGCTTCAACAAACTGTCGTTTAACGCTATAATTTGCAATTGCTCAACCAAACCGCCCAAATTGTCGGTTTTAAGTTTTAGCTCCTTATATCGGCTATGTTTTGTATCCAAAAACTGCATGGTACTGTCGTAATATGCCTGAGCCTTAACGTATTCCGGAATATCGAAATAATGTTCTGCAATGCCCAAAAACGAAAGTGCTTTCACGTTTTTATCCGATTCGGGAGCCGAAACCGCTGCTAAATAATTTTTAAAAGCATCGTCGGGTTTGTTCTGCTGCTCCGACAATTTGCCGAGCGCAAAATAAATTCGGTCGCGGTAATCGTAATTTTTTTCGTCGCGAAGCATTTTGCGCAACCGCTTTTCGGCATCGGCAACTTGTTTCCTATTAACATTTAATACACTGTTAATTTGTGCATTAAATGCCATATCGTAAGGCGGATTAAGTTTAATTACCTCCGCATACAAGCCGGTAGCTTTCTCGTTTTTGCCCGTTCGCTCGTAAATTTGCGCTAAAATGTATTTGTAGCGGGCTTTCTTTTGCTTATTTTTTGTATTTTTTGCCGAAAACTCCAAAAAGGGCAAGGCATCGGCATACTTTTTTTGCTGCAAGTACAAATGCGCCAGACTTAAATTAATATCCAAATCGAGTTTTGGTTCGCGTTTTTTATCGGTTAAAAGCAGTTTTAACCCGGTTTCGGCCTCTGCAAAGTTCTCTTGTTCAATGTACACGCGCGCGAGCCAAATTTTAGCTTTATCGGTCGTATTTTCGGTGCCGTATTTGGCAATTACATAATCGAAAGCCGCAGCAGCCTTGGTAAAATCGTGCTTTATAAAATTTGCCTGCCCCGAAAGTAAGTGGCTATCGTCTATCCAATTATTATAATCGTGCTTATTGTAAAAATTTTTATCTTTTTTGAAAATACCGCCGCTTTTTCGTTTAGGTTTAGCGGTAATTGAGTGATATTTAACAATTTTAGCTGTTTTTTCAAGCGTTTTGTCCATTTCGCCAACCGCAAGTTTTGCCGACGCTGCACTTGCAAAAGTAAAAACCGGCAACACTTCCGAATAATTATCTTTGAAATTATTATCAATTTTCAGCAAACCTTCGTTGTAGCTTTCGCGGGCATTGAAATAAATATTATAGTACGAAGTTAGATTATGAAAACTGCGCGAAGTAAGTGTATTTCGCTTGGTGCTGCACGAAGTCCAACTTAGTATAATTAACACTGTAAGTAGAAGGAAACTATTTTTTTTCATTGCTTTCGGGATCAAAAATTTGGCTGAAATTATGTTTTACCGGTATTAATACGCCAAGGTGCAAACTTATTAAATAAAATGCAATTTAGCATGTTTCACCTATTCAAACTGCAAAAAAGAAGGTTTAATTGCTTGCCTAATATAAAAACGAAGTGTTAAAGATTGAAGTACCAATATAAACATTAAAACTTGTATATAAATTTTTATTTTTTGGCGAAAAATCGTTCCGGTAGCGCAACCTGATTCCGGCTTTAAAATTTGCTTTTTTATTAAAAAAGTAGGCTGCATCTAATTCGGCATTCATAATTTTATGCAATTCGCCTTGCAAAAACGCATTGCCTTCGTCGGCTTTGCGCAGGCTGTACGAACGAAACGGATTACTGCCCAAACTAACCAACGAAGTGTCGGTACCTTGCCTAATTGCCGAACCGGTTAACGTTATATCGAAATTATTATGCGACAAGGAAATACGTAACAGCAGCTCATCGAAATTTGCTCCGCTCGGGTGTGCAAGCGCTTGCCCGGCACTACCGTAATTGGTAAAATTTGTTTCGTGCGAATAGGTAAACGGACGTACCCAATTATACTCGGCAAGTATTTTTGAATTTGGCAAAAAAGGCAAGCCAACTTTGTAAATTCCAAGCTGCAATCCAAATTTATTGCCCCACCATCCGGCACCCGAAAAAGTTTTCGACAAAATGAATTCGTCCAGAATTCCTTGTGCATAAAGCGAAACGGTATTAAATACCGTCAATTTTCCGCCCAAACCCATAAGTACGTTGTCGGGAGAGCCGTTAGCAAATTCCACCGGGCGATAAAACACCATAGGATTGAGGTAATTAACATCGAAACCACGATAACCCACCGAATCAGTCGTGTTCATAAGTACGGTTTCGAAAAAATAAATATTCATGGCTTTAAAAACCTGATAACTTAGCACATGCGTAACAGCAAACGAGTGTTGCAATCCCAAACCGGGCTCGCTATTTTTAATATCGTTTAATAAACTAAGCATTGCAAAATACTTAAATCGCCATACGGATGCATCGAGTCGCGAATAGGCATATTGCGCCGAGTTTTCGGAAAGCAACAACGACCGGTAGCCGTCGCCAATTTTGTGCGCGCCTTTGCCAATTTCGAAACCAAAATACTTCGACGGGTTATAGCGCAAACCGCCCATAAAATTGAGCCATGCAACGCTATTTTCATTCCGGTATAGTGCTTGGGAAAAATATGGAACTACGGGCAAATCGGCAAATTGAGGATTCGCAAATTCGGGTAACTTAGCAAAATGTGCCGTAAAATTTCCTTCAAAATAAAGCTTTTTATTCTTTTTTGTTGAAATTGAAAATCCACCGTAAGTATTTGATTGCACTGATTTTTTAACAGCATCAGCACCAACTTCAACATAAAAAATTGGTTTAAAATTGAATTCAAATTTGTTAAGATTTATTGCTAAGCCATTAATAATTTTATTGTTGTTTGGCTTGAATTGAAGCGAATCGGTAATTTGCTCCAATTTTTCGGCATTTCCGTAAATTGCTGTATGCGAATTCAACAGTTTTTCAACGGCAACTTCAAATTCGGCATTTTGCAACATGCGGCTGTTTTGGTGCAATTGTGCCGAAACAGACTGAAAGAAGAGAAAAAAAAGGGCTATTAAATAATTGCGCATGATAAGTTGTTTAAATTGAAAATCTGTATGTACAATCTTTAGGCTGCCTTTTTGCGCTTTTGTTGCCTTGCAATAAAAAAATGCGGCAAATAATTAAAAAAGGTAGCTACAAGCAAAATAATAAGTATTAAACGCCGAATAGAAGTATATTGCGAAACATAAAATACAAATATAATAAACAACACATTTACAAAAAGAATAGTAAATGTTGCTTGTTTGTGCGACATATTTAGGGTAAGCAATGCATGGTGCAAATGGCGTTTGTCGGCTTTAAACAGCGGTTTCATGGTAAAAAACCGAATGAACATAACGCGTAACGTATCGAAAAGCGGTACAATTAAAATTCCGAACGCAACCGATGGCGCTGCTTGTACCCAATACTCAAAAGTGTTGTCGATATTTAATTCATTGAACTTTAAGATCATAACCGAAAGCAATAAGCCAAGCACCAGCGAGCCGGTATCGCCCATAAAAATTTTATTTTCCTTGCCGTACACATTATAAATAAAAACCAAATGCCCAAGGTGGTCGAAACCACAATGCCTACCCCGGAGGCTAATCCATCAATTCCATCGATTAAATTTAATGCATTGATTATAACTATAATAACAAACAAGGTTAATAATACACTTGCAACATATGGCAATTCGTGTATGTTATTAAATCCATGTAAGTTTGTAAATCGAATATTACCAACAAAAACTAAAATGCTGCCGGCTACCAATTCGCCTGTTAATTTTGTAAGCGGTGCAATAATAAGCATATCGTCCTTGATGCCAATAAAAAACATAATAAGCAAGCTGGCTGCTACATATTGCAATTCAGGCATTTGACATGCATTAATCCAAATTGCTGCGGTAATTAATATGCCTGCAAAAATAGCCACCCCACCCAATGTAGGGGTTATAACTGTATGCGACGACCGATTGCTTGGGGCATCGTATAAGTGCTTTTTGAAAGCAACTTTAACTATTGAAGGAATAGAAATAAATACGATAAGAAAACTTGTAAGCAAACTGCCGCCAATTGAAAATACTTCGCTTGAAAACTGCATTTAGTAATTATTATGCCTCAAAAATACAAAAATCCATCATTCAAAAAGCTAATTTTACATCAAAATACAAAAAAAATAGATAATTAACCCCATAACCCGGAAATGCGCATGCTTTTACTTTTCGACAGCTTCAAACATTCAGCATCGGCAGTACAAATAACTGCTTATGTTGCAGAGGTTTTACAACAAATAATTCCGACCGGCAAGCTTGCCTCCATTCCGCTTGCCGACGGCGGCGAAGGCTCCTTGGAAGCTATTGAACTTACACAGAACTACGAAAGAATATTTGCCGAGGTAAACGACCCGCTATTTCGCAAAGTAAAAACGTATTATCTTACAAGCCAAAATGTTGCATACATTGAAACGGCAAAGGCTTCGGGCATACAATTACTTACCAAACGCGAACGTAATTGCATGAATACAAGTACTTACGGCACAGGCGAATTAATTAGGCATGCGTTGAATTCGGGAATTGAAAAAATAGTACTCTTTGCCGGCGGAAGTGCCACCAACGATGCCGGAATTGGTGCGGCAACCGCACTTGGCTTTGTTTTTTTGGATGAAAACGGTGCAGAACTTGCTCCCATTGGGCGAAATTTAAGTCGTATTGTCGAAATAATTTCACCTAAAAAAATACCTAAAATAAAAATTGAAATTGCAACCGACGTTACAAATCCGCTGTTTGGCAAAACCGGCGCTGCTTATATTTACGGTAAGCAAAAAGGTGCGAACGAAAAAGAAATTGCAGCATTAGACCGAGGTTTGCAACATATAAACACGTTATTGGTTGCTAAAGGGTTTGCCAATTTGCAAGCAATTGAAGGTTCCGGTGCAGCCGGCGGTTTGCCCGCCATGCTATTAAGCTATTTCAATGTCGAAATAATTCGCGGTACCGATTTAATTTTCAGCCTATTAAATATTGAAGAAGCCATTTTAAAAGCCGATTTGATTATAACCGGCGAAGGTAAAACCGATAGGCAAACCTTGAACGGTAAATTGGTGCAATCGGTTTGCAAATTAGCAGAAAAGCACCATAAAACCACTTGGTTAATAAGCGGTTGCATTGAAAATAATGAAGAAATTTGCAACCGTTTAGCTATATCAAAAAGTTTCAGTTTGATTGATTCAGAAGAACAGGCGAAAGAATCGATTGAAAATCCGGAAAAGTTTATTTTAGGGCTTTCAGAAAAATTAAAAATGGCTCTTGATGATTTAGATAAATTTTAGTCGGTCGATAAAAATTAGAATGCAACAGATAAATACCCGACGGGTTTTGAAAACCCGTCGGGTGAAAAATTAAAACGCTATACTTCGCTCGTTTTCAACTTCTTCAACAGTCATTGGTTTGTATTTGCCAAGTCGTTTTGCGCCGGTTTCGGTAATCAAATAGTCTTCTTCGTTGCGGCAACCGCCAAAGTTTCGGTATTTTTCAATGGCTTCATAATTCAGAAATTCGCTGAATCGGTTTTCCGATTTCCAATAATCAATCAGTTCCGGAATAAAGTAAATTCCCGGTTCAATGGTAAGCACAAAACCCGGTTCCAACGCTTTAGCTAACCGTAACGATTTTAAACCGAATAGCTTACTTCGTTCCTGATTTGGTGCATACCCCACGTACTGCTCACCCAAGTTTTCCATGTCGTGTACATCCATGCCCATCATGTGCCCGGTTCCGCACGGAAAAAACATGGCATGCGCCCCTGCTTCAACCGCATTGCTTATGTTGCCTTTCATTAAACCTAAATCTTTCATTCCTTGGGCAATAACAGTGCAAGCCGCCAAATGTACTTCGCGGTTTGTTATACCCGGTTTAAGCATCGAAAC
>JAIFNC010000029.1 GCA_020047935.1 Bacteroidota bacterium | reverse complement strand
GCCCTTTGCCCGGAATTAAAATTATATCGCCCGAATTTGCCATTGCGCAGGCGGTTTTAATTGCTTCCTTGCGGTCGGTTATAAGCAACGCCTTATCGCGTTTAAGCAAACCTTGCTGCATATCGTCAATAATTTGTTCCGGTTTTTCGGTTCGCGGATTGTCCGATGTTAGAATTAGTACCGAAGCATATTTTTCGGCAATACGAGCCATTTCCGGTCGCTTGGTTTTATCACGGTCGCCGCCGGCACCTACCAGCACAATTAATCGGGCGTGGTCGTCAATGTCTTTAATGGTCGAAAGCACGTTTTCTAAGGCATCGGGTGTATGCGCATAATCAACAATGGCAGTAACTTTGTTTTTTCCTTTCACCGTTTCAAATCGTCCGGCAATTGGGGTAAGTTTGCTAACTACCGTTAAAATTTCTTGAAAATCGAAACCAAACAATTTCAAACTTGCAACCACTGCAGTTAAGTTCGAAGCATTAAAATCGCCGGTAAAACGTACCCAAACTTCAGTTCCGTTGATGCTTAGCAACATTCCTTCGAAATCTTTCTCAAGAATGAGCGTATGGAAATCGGCAAAATTTTTCAACCCAAAACTTTTTTGTTTTAGGTAGAAAATCAAAGAATTTCTTTTTAGCTTCAATATAATTTTTGAAGGTTTTATGATAATCTAAATGGTCGTGCGTAAGATTGGTGAAAATGCCACCGCTAAAATGCAAACCTGCAATTCGGTGTTGGTCAATAGCATGCGAGCTAACTTCCATAAATGCGTATTCGCAACCTTCGGCCACCATTTCTGCCAACAGTTTGTTCAAACTAATTTGGTCGGGTGTGGTGTGTGTTGCTTCAATTTCACGGTCGTTAACTTTGTACACCACCGTCGAAATTAAACCGGCACTTATGCCCATTTCACGCACTGCATTATGCAAGGTTCCGGCTATGGTGGTTTTTCCATTGGTTCCGGTAACACCTACTAATTTAAGTTGTTCAGAAGGATTTCCGTAGAAATTACATGCGACCAAACCCAATGCTTTTGCAACCGATTTTACTCGAATATACGTTACTGAAGATTTTAAATCCGAAGGCATATTTTCGAGCAAAACAGCCATAGCACCGTTTGTTATTGCACTTTCAATATAATTATGTCCGTCGGTTTGCACGCCTTTAACTGCTGCAAACAAACCATTTGCGGCAATGTTTTTTGAATTGAATGAAATTTCGGAGATACTCGTTGCCAAGTTTCCGCAAACTGCTTCTATTTCAACATTTTTTAGTATGTCGGTTAAGGTTTTCAATTCTATATTTTGCTAAGTGTTAATAATATATAGTCGCCGTTTCTAAATCCTTTACCCGGTAAAATCGATTGGCGAACTACCCTGCCTCTGCCATGAACTTTTACTTTCATGCCTAAGTTTTCGAGTATTGCAACTGCATCGCGAGCCCCCATTCCTATAACTTTCGGGGTTTCTTTTCCTGTAATTTTTCGTGCTTGATATACAATTTTTTTATCTTCGGAAACTGTTACCACGTAATTCGATTGTCCGGCTTTGTTTTTAGGCGAAATTCCAAGTTCATTTAGAACGGCTGTTAAGTCTGTTTTGAACCCGTTTTTGGTAATCGGCATTTCGGCATTTGCCTGCAAGCCTCTGTTTTCGATGCTTTTGTGCAAGTTTATTCGTGTAGCATACACTTTGTCGGCAATTTCTTTAAACACCGGAGCTGCCACCAGGTTGCCATAATATTCGCTGCCTTGCGGACGCGAAATAACCACAATACACGAATATTGCGGATTGTCGGCAGGGAAATAGCCAACAAACGAAGCTTGATATTCATGTGCATAACCGCTTCGGTCGAAAGCCATTAATGCGGTACCGGTTTTACCTGCAATTTTATAATGTTTCGAACGAATATTCATGGCTGTTCCGTTTTCAACCACGCCAACCAACATTTTATGTACGGTTTTTATAGTTTTTTCCGAACAGATAGAACTGTTAATAACTTCCGTTTCAATTTCGCGAACAACGCGACCGTGCTCGCTTACAGCTTTGGCAAATTTGGGTTTTACAAACTTGCCGCCATTGGCAATGGCATTATAAAACGCTAAAGTTTGCAGCGGTGTAAGCAATATTTCGTAGCCAATCGACATTTGCGGCAACGACACATTCGACCAAAGTTTGTCGCCGGGGTATTTCATATAAGGTTTATCTTCGCCTTTAAGTTCAATACCAAGTGGGTCGTTTAAGTTCATGGAATATAGACGGTCTACAAATTTCTTCGGGTTTTTGCCATAATGTTCAACCACCAGTTTTGCAAAAGCCACATTCGACGAAAGTTCAAAAGCTTCCTGCACGGTAATGGTGCCAAGTCCGCCCTTTTTCGAATCGCGAACCGGGAAATTATGAAAATGCGTAATCCCATTTCCGGTATGCACCAAATCGTTAGCACTTATGTAGTTATCTTCCAACAAAGCAATCATAGATGCCAATTTGAAAGTAGAACCGGGTTCAGAACGGAAACCGATACCATAATTGTACGATTCGCGATAATTGCCCAAGGTGTCTGCCAAGTTCGCAATGGCTTTAATTTCGCCGGTTTTTACTTCCATCAAAATTGCTGTTCCGTGGTGTGCACCGTGTTTGCTAAGTTGGCTGTAAAGCGCATGTTCGGCAACGTCTTGCAAATTTATATCGAGCGAGGTTATAATATCTCTGCCGTCAATAGGCGTAATTTCTTGTCCGCCCGGTATTGGCATCCAAGCGCTGCCAACTTTAGTGGCAAGGCGTAGGCCATTTCTGCCGGCAAGTTCGTAGTCGTATGCACCTTCAATACCAATTACGTTATGTGTTTCGCCTTCGTTTTTAACCCTGCCTATAGTTCTTGAAGCCAGAAGTTTAAACGGTTGTTTGCGAATATTTTTTTGTATAATAATAATACCGCCTTTATTGGCACCCAAATTGAAAATCGGAAATTGCCTTAAAGCTTTTAACTGCTTATGGTTTATGTTTTTAGCTATTTGCAAGTAGCGAGCACCTTGAAGCCTGCCGTTTTTAAGTTTTGCCTTATATTTGGCTGCCGTTTGTGCATTAGTTTGGTTGCTTTCAGGAAGCAGTTCTGCCAATTTTTTAGCCAATGCACCTACGTTTTCATTAAAAACGTCGTTTTTCAATCCACCGGCGCGCGTGTCCATGAAAATGTCGTAATAGGCAACCGAGGCAGCAAGAATTCTGCCGTCGTCGGCCAAAATTTCACCTCTAACCGCTTCAATAGTAATATCTTTCAACGATTTTTGTTTCGCTAAACTTCGCAACCGGTCGCCTTCAACAAACATAACCAAAAACACTTTTATTGCAATTGCCAACGCAATTAACAATATGAATGCATAGGTTATTCCGAAGCGTAATAATATGTCGTTTTTTACTGACATTTAATAAGTTAATCTTTTTTAAATACAATTTTTTTCGGCGGCTCAACCGATTCTTTTAAGCCTTCAATTTTTTCGAGCGTAAGCACATTTATATTGGTTTGGTTGCTTATATGCATCAGTTCGGTTGCCAAACCCATCGATTCGGTTCTTAAATCTTTAATTTCTTTTTGAAGCCTTGCGTTTTCCAAAAATGTGCCTTCTGCTTTGTATCGGTTAAAAATGTATATTAAAGCCAAAAACACCATAAAAAAAATGAATGGTGTTTGGCTAGTAAATGTCTTTCCGGTTAGAACAGACCCGTCGAAAATTGCTTTAAAATTTTCGACGAAGCCTTCCGCATCGGGCTTGGGCAGTTTCTTATAATTTAACTTAAAATTCATAATTTTTCTGCTACTCTAAGTTTTGCACTTCGGGCGCGCGAGTTGCGTTCAAGCTCTTCTTCGCTTGCCGTAATTGGCTTTTTGGTAATAAGTTGAAAAGGTGTTTGAACATTTCCGTAGAAATCCTGTATCACGTTTCCTTCTACATTTCCGGTTTTAATTAAGTTCTTAACCGGTCGGTCTTCTAATGAATGATAGGTAAGTAAAACCAACCTTCCTCCCGGTTTTAGTACCTGTATGCACTGTTCCAAAAAGGCTTCCAAGGCTTCAATTTCATTGTTCACTTCAATGCGAAGCGATTGAAATACCTGGGCTAAAAATTTATTTTCTTTTTGTTTCGGATACAATCCGGCTACGGCTTCAATTAAATCGGAATTTTGCGCGAATAATTTATTGGTTCTAGCGTTTAAAATACGTTCAGTTAATGGTTTAGCGTTTAGTATTTCGCCATAATCTCTAAAAATTCGTATCAGTTTTACAAAGTCGTATTGGTTCAAAATGTCGGCTGCAGTAATTCCGGTTTCCGTATTCATTCGCATATCGAGCGGTGCTTCGTTGCGGAACATAAAACCGCGCCGGGCATCGTCAATTTGGTGCGATGAAATTCCGAAATCGGCTAAAATTCCATCTACTTGTTCGGCGTTGTTATGACGCAAGAAGTTTTCGAGAAATTTGAAATTACTTCGTATAAAAGTGAAATTAGGGTGGTCGAATGCATTTTTTTGCGCGTCGGGGTCTTGGTCGAAACCCAATAATCGACCTTGCGGAATTCGAGCCAAAATTTCGCGTGAATGCCCGCCGCCGCCGAATGTAGCATCAACATAAATGCCGTTTGGCTTAATATTTAAACCTTCCAAGCATTCGTTGAGCAAAACAGGTATGTGGTATTCGTACATTCGCTTCCGTTTTAAACGTTAATTTCACTTTTTTAACTGTCAAATTTTTCGGGCATTACACTGTCGTTGCCCAGTATTTTTTCAGCCATTTCGGCAAACAAATCATCGTCGTCAAAAATTTGATCGTACAAGTCTTTCGACCAAATTTCAATTTTATTGTCCTGTCCCGCCAAAAGCGCTTCTTTATCAATTTGAGCCAATTCACTTAAACGTTTTGGCAACAACAATCGGTTGTTTTTGTCTAAAACCACTTCGGCGGTACCTTTATAAAAAGTTCTCAAAAATGTATTGTGCTCTTTTTTGTACGGATTTAATTTCGAACGCAAAATCATGGTTTGTCGTTGCCATTCTTCCATGGTATAAAGCACTAAACAGGTTTCGAAAATGTCTTTCTTAACAACAAAACGGTATTCCTCTGCCTCACCTAATTGTTTTAGGAAGGCCGACGGAAAGGCTAAACGCCCTTTTTCGTCAATTTTGCAAGGAAAATCGCCTATAAATGTTGTCATTATTATACAATAATACTTTAATTGGTAAAATTACGAATTATTTTCCACATTTCACCACTTTACTCCACAATATTACACAATTGTTGATAACTTTTTTTTTACATACCATTACCAACCATGAAAATATGATTAAAATTAGGTTTTAGTAGAAAAATACTTGTACGAGTGAAAAAAATATCCGATTTTTACCTAATATTAAACTTTGCATGCATAATAATTTAATTGTTTGAAAATTAGTGCTATATGGAAAATAATGTACAAGAAAAGGATCTTTTCATTGATATTGATAAAGTAATTAAGAGCCGCAATAGTAAAATTTTGAAGATGTTGCCTAAATTCATTATCAATTATATTAAGCGAATAATTCATCAGGATGATTTAAATTACTTTGTTAGTACATATAAGCATTTAAGCGGAATTGATTTTGTAAACGAATCGACTGTTGAGTTTGGAACCAAGGTTACCGTAATAGGGGGTGAGAATTTGCAAAATAGTGAAAGGAATTTTATTTTTGCATCAAATCATCCACTGGGCGGAATAGATGGTGCATTGCTTATTCGCGAATTAACAAAACTTTCTAAAGAGACTAAATCAATATCGAATGACTTAATGCTCAATTTAGTGAGTATGCGTCCTTGTTTTATTGGCGTAAATTTGTATGGAGGAAATTCTAAAGATGCAGTTGCCGCCTTAGATGCCGAATTTAACAGCGATATTAATATTTTATTTTTTCCTGCCGGTATGGTTTCTCGACGTACAAAAGGGGTTATTAAAGATTTGGAATGGAAAAATACCTTCGTAAAAAGAGCAATTAAACATCATCGCGATATTGTTCCTATTCATGTGTCGGGAAGGTTAACTAATTTTTTCTATAATTTCGCCAACCTGAGAAAGAAGTTGGGTATAAAATTTAATATAGAACTTTTTTTCTTGGTCGACGAATTATTTCGTCAGCGTAAAGACCATATAACTATAACCATAGGCAAACCAATTCCGTATGCATATTTTAAAGCGAACGGAAATCCGAATTTTCATGCTGAAAAAATGCGTGATTTCGTGTACGAATTAGCTAAAAATAACGATGCAACGTATACCGAATAGTTGTGAGTGTTAATATAAGAACCGAAAATGTAAGCAAAATGAAGGATGTAATTGAAGCAATTGACAAAGAAGTAATTAAACAGGAGTTAAAAAGAGTGCGCTATATTCGGCGTACCAATAATGGAGATAACGAAATTTATTTTTTTACGCATTTCGAATCTCCAATATTAATGCAAGAAATAGGACGATTGCGTGAGCTGACTTTTCGGTATGCCGGAGGCGGTACCGGCAAGGAATCGGACGTTGATAAGTACGATTTGGGCGATAAACCTTACCACCAATTGGTGGTTTGGGATCCGGAAAAAGAAGAATTTCTGGGTGGTTATCGGTTTATTTTGGGAAATGAAGTAGA
Source organism: Bacteroidota bacterium (assembly GCA_020047935.1). Lineage (GTDB taxonomy): Bacteria > Bacteroidota > Bacteroidia > Bacteroidales > JAIFNC01 > JAIFNC01. Next base: position 18,436 of record JAIFNC010000029.1, on the reverse strand, counting down.
ATTTGACCCGCAAGGTGTGCCTTTAATTGCAACCTCCGGTTTATTGAATTTTACTCCTAAATTTATAAACGAATATTTGCCGTTCACTATTGAATTAGGACGTTCGTTTGTTCAGCCGCATTATCAGGTTCGAAGTGCCGGACGAAAAGCATTGTACGCACTGGATAATTTATGGGATGGACTTGGTGCGCTTATAGTTGAATACCCGAACATGAAATATTTTTTCGGAAAGGTAACCATGTATACTCATTTTAACCGATTAGCTCGCGATTATATGTTGTATTTCCTTAAATCGCAATTCCCCGACCGCGTTGGGCTTATGTCGCCAAAGGAGCCGCTTTCATATGAAACCGATGTGGAGCACTTAAAAACCTTATTTTTATCGGACGATTATAAGGAAAATTACAAAGAACTATCGGCGAAAGTTCGTGCACTGGGCGAGTTAATACCTCCGCTTATTAATTCGTATATGAGTATTTCTTCAACTATGATGAGTTTTGGAACAGCTATGAATTATAGTTTTGGTAATGTGGAAGAAACCGGACTGATAATAACGATTCCGGATATTTTTGAATCGAAAAAAGAACGGCATATTGATACCTATTTAAGTGAATTAAAAAGCAGAAATCAATAGCAAGTATAAAAAAAAGCCGTCGAAAATTTATTTCGGCGGCTTTTGTTTTATATAATATACTGTTAATAAGCTCGTTCGTTTTTCTTTTCAATAAAATTTATAAACGATTTGTTTACCACTTTGTTACCTCCCGGCGTAGGATAGTTGCCGGTAAAATACCAATCGCCTTTATTGTTTGGACACGAAAGGTGCAAGTCTTCAATGGTTTGAAAAACAATTTCAACCTCGGCTTTCATGTCGGCAGGTTTAAGCATTTCGGCAATTTTTCCCGAAATTTCTTCGGCTGTAAATGGCTGATAAATTTCTTTAACGTAGTTTACAATTTCCTCTTTTGGCTTATTTTCTTGTGCTTTCGATTTTTTGTACACTTCATCCAAAATTTTCGATTTACCGTGGTCTTTTAATAATTCAACAGCAGCATTAAAGGCAATAAAATCGTTAAGTTTTGCCATGTCAATGCCATAACAATCGGGGTACCTGATTTGTGGCGAGCTGGAAACCACTACTATTTTTTTCGGGTTTAATCGGTCCAATATTCTTAAAATACTTCGCTTCAATGTGGTGCCCCTAACAATTGAGTCGTCAATAATTACAAGTTTGTCGATACCGGCACGCACGGTTCCGTAGGTTATATCGTATACATGCCCAACCAAATCTTCTCTGCCTTCGTCTTGTGTAATAAATGTACGCAACTTAACATCTTTAATAGCAACTTTTTCAACCCGCACCCTATTTTGTAAAATTTTCTCCAGAATTTCAGGTGTTATTTGATTGCCTAATGCCAGTATTTTTTCGGTTTGAAGTTTTATATTATACGTTTCCAAGCCTTTTACCATTCCCAAAAATGCAGTTTCGGCGGTGTTTGGAATGTACGAAAAAACGGCATTTTCCAAATCGTTGCCAATGCTTTTAATAATTGCCGGAGCAAGCAGTTCGCCCATTTTCTTACGTTCGTTATAAATATCTTGGTCGCTCCCGCGCGAAAAATAGATACGTTCGAAAGAACATGCATTGCGTGTTGCAGGTTTATTAATCAGTTCTTCCGAAATTTCACCGGTTTTTCTTAAAATTAGTGCATGTCCGGGGCTAAGTTCATTCACCGATTCGTAAGGTACGTTTAAAACCGTTTGAATAATTGGTCGTTCGGAAGTTACTACGGCAATTTCGTCGTCGATATAATAGAATGCAGGGCGAATGCCTGCCGGGTCGCGCAGAACAAATGCATCGCCGTTACCAATAAGTCCGGCAATTGTATAACCGCCATCCCAACGTTTGGACGAAACTTGCAGAATGTTTTTTATATCAATATTGTGCGAAATAAGTCCGGCAATTTCTTTTTTACCATAGCCGCGGCGCTTATACAAATCGTACAAACCTTCGTTTTCTTGGTCTAAATGGTGCCCAATATTCTCGAGCATGGTAACGGTATCGCTAAAATCTTTAGGATGCTGACCAATACCGGTGAGCAAATGAAACAATTCGTCCACATTGGTAAGGTTAAAATTGCCTGCCAACACCAAGTTGCGCGAACGCCAGTTGTTTTCGCGCATTACCGGGTGCACGTTTTCAATGTTATTTTTGCCAAAGGTGCCGTATCGCATGTGCCCAAGCATCAGTTCGCCGGCAATAGGCGAGTTTACCATAGCCCACTCGGGGTTCTTGAATAATTCGGGAGATTGCTCTCTTTGCACTTCGGTAAGGGTGCGTATTTGCCCAAATATGTCGCGCAATGGCTCCGACTGATTTGAACGAAAACGATGAATATATTTATTGCCCGGTTCGGCATCGGTTTTAAGTATAACCATACCCGCGCCATCTTGTCCGCGGTTATGTTGCTTTTCCATAAGCAAATACATTTTTTGCAAGCCGTATTGCCAAGTTCCGTATTTTTCGAAGTAATAGGTTAGCGGTTTGCGAAGTCGAACTAAAGCAATTCCGCACTCGTGTTTTATAGCGTCACTCATAAGTAATTAATTATTCTTCATATAAAAAAACAAAAAAATCCGTGCTTTAAAGCGACGGAAATTCAATTTTGTCTTCAACAATCCAACAACCGCGATACACCAATTTCAGTTCTTTTTCAAATCGCATAGCATCGGCGCGTGTTCTAAAATTGCCAACTCTAAGTCTGAAAAACGGACTTTGATGCGTTAAATAAGCTTTAGCATTTGGGTAGTTGGTTTCAAATTCGCTTTTAATTCTAAGTGCTTCCTCGCGCGAATTATAACCCGAATTAAAATATATTTGAATTCTGAAACCTTTTAGCCCGGAGTTTGTGCTGTTAACTGCAATATGTTTTTGAAGAAGTTTGTCAATTTTTGCATCAGAAAAAATTTCAACTTTACCATATTTTGCAGTGTTTTCGCCTGCAATTATAAACATGTCGGTAAAACCCATGTCTTTAATGGTTTCCTGTGCTAACGATATAGCGCTAGTAATAAGCACCAGTAGCAAGGCTGTAATTAGTTTTTGCATTTTGTCAGAAATGGTTTTGTTAAACAATTTTTGTTATGGTGCTGCAAAAGTAAGATTTTTTTGCGAAAGTTCTAACTTTGTTTATTCCGCAAAATGCAAATTAATTTGTAGTTTTAGGTCGAACCATTTGAGTTTCTTGATTTATAGAAATAGTTTTTGAGAAAACCCAAATTTTAACTTCTATGGTACCGTAAAGTTTAAGCTTCGAATTAGCCTCGGAATAGTTTAAAAAAAGATTTAATGCGCCCGAAAGCAGGTCTTTGGTTTGTACTCGCAACGGTAGAGTAATGGTTTCTTTTTTATTGGCACTAATCGGAATTATTTGTTGTTCGGTAATGGTGCCTACATGCATTCCGTTAATGCTGGCATCTAAATTTATTTTGGTTATTTTGAATGAAAAAGAATTCGGATTCTTAACCGGCAGTTTTACTTCAACATCGAGGTACGAAAACGACATTTGCTTTATCGATAAGCTTTCTATATCTTCCAGCTCAAGTGGTTTTATCGGATTGCATCCGAAAGAAAAAATAAAAAAAAGAATTGCTAAGGCATATTTCAGACAGGTAAGAATCTTTTTCATACTTTGTTTCGTGTAGTTTTGTCTCTTTTTTTCAGCACGCTAAGTAATAGATTTTTATTGGTTAAATGAAATGTGTTTCTTATAATTTTTAATTTATAGTGAAATAAGTTGTGTTTTTTTTATCCGGTACATTGTTTGTAATACTTTTTGCTTAATTTTATTGTTATTTTTGTACAATAATTAAATTGAAAATTTATGTACCGGTCCGATGGCAGTAAAGATGCACCAACTGTAGTTTTAGATGAGAATTCATGCGAATTCATTATTAGCGGTCCTTCCTTTGCCGAAAATGCTATTCCGGTTTACGAACCGATAATAGAATGGGTTGATACCTATGTTGCAACGCTAAACCGACCGCTTAATTGCGAATTCGATTTTTATTATTTGAACAGTTCCTCGAAAAGAGCCGTGTTTGGTGTAATGAAACGATTGGAAAAACTGTATTTGGAAGGCGTTAAAGTAAGTATAGTATGGAAATACGAACGCTTTGACGACGATATGTTGGAACAAGGGCAAGAATATGCCGATATTTTGAATCTGCCTTTTAGTTTTGTTTCTAAAGACTAAATTGATTTATAGATAAAAAAAGGAAGCTTAAATTAAGCTTCCTTTTTTTTGTGCAATTAGCAGGTTGGATTAGAAAAATTTCGATCGTAGATCGTTTATTTCTGATGCCTGACGCAATGCTTCGTAAGATTGGAAACCTGCTCTGCCGGCAATAGAACGTTGCATGCGAAGTTGTTCTTCCGTTGCTGTTTGTGTGGCAGGGTTTTCGGTAATTTCATTTACTATAGCAATATATACGGCATTTGTACCAATAATTGGTTTCGATAATTTACCTTTTTCCAAGTTGGAAACCGTTCCTATAAGTTTAGGTTCGTTGCCTGCACCGGTAATTGCAAATGCACTGAAACTGATGTTATCGGCATTTTTAACTTCCAATTGCAGTTTTGATGCAATTGCAGTTAAGTTATTTTGACCTTCAGCAGCTTTTTTGAATTCTTCGGCTAAGAATGCACCTTGCATTTCGGTGGTTAAAATAGCTTCAATTTGTGGTTTTACGCTTTCAATAGAAGCGAAACCTTTTTCTTTTAATTCGGTAATTTGAGCAACTACAAAGCGATTGCCCAATTCGTATACTTTCGAAATGTCGCCTTTTTCGCCTTTAAAAACCCAAGAAATAAGTTCGCGAGGTTGTTCCAACCCTGCAATATTGAAATCCATTTCGCCCAAGTTACCTGCAATACGTTTTTCTAAACGTTTTTGCGAAATAATGGTATCAAAATCACTGCTTTTCTTAATAGAATTTGCAAATTCAGTAGCTGAGTTGTAAAACGCTTGGAAAGTTTTAGTACTTGGGTTCACTTCGTGTACCAAAGTGGCTAATTGTGCTTTTTCCGAACCGGTTCCTATATCGGTTACTTCAATAAGGTGAATACCAAATTGAGTTTTAACAGTTAAAAGCTCGCCTTTTTTTGCACTAAAACAAGCATCGTTAAATTCGCGAACCATTCTGCCTTCGGTAAACCAATTCAAATCGCCGCCTTGCATTGCGCTGCCTTTATCGTCAGAATTAACCATTGCCAATTCGGCAAATGCAGTTCCGCTCTGAATAAGTTTTTTCAAACTGTCGGCTTTAGCTTGTGCTGCTTCGGCTGTAACGGTATTATTTACCGATACAAGAATATGGCGAGCTTTTATGGAATCGGGAACCATTTTGCGGTTGGTAATTTTCGATAATTTAAACGTTCCGTTTTCGAAATACGGACCGAATACCGAACCCAGCGGTTGCGAAAAAGCAAATTCGGCAATATTTGCCGATAAATCTTCTTTTTTGTAGTTGGTTGGGTCAAATTTAGCATCCGAATTTGCATTTACAAATTGTTCGGCATTTTCGGTCGAGGTAAATTCGTTCAATAAACTTTTAATATCTTCTTCTGCTTTAAGTTGGTCTTCAGCCGAAGGAGTAACATCGAAACTTACGTAAGCAATATCGGCTGCGCGTTCTTGCTTAAATTTTTTCTTATGTTCTTTGTAGTATTTTTTAATGTCGGCGTCGGTAACTTTAATTTTTTCGGGCGCAACCGAGGTAAGAACTTGTGCAATGTAGCTAATGCTAACCACTTTGCTTCGGCCTTCCATTTCGCGTTTTGCTTGGTTTTCGGTTACATATAGCCCTTTTGCAATCAGGTTCTGATATTTTTGGTAAACACGTTGGCTCAATAATTCTTTCTCAATATACAACCACTGTGCTTTTGCTGCTCCGGTTTTGTCGAATTTAATGTTTTGCAAGTAGTTTACTACATCTTGCGGATTAAATGCACCGGTTTGCGGATTGGTAAACAAGTTACGAATCATCGGACTAATGCTTTGTCCTTGAACCATATCGAATACTTCTTCAGAATGAACGCCAACACCTGTTGCTTCGTATTCTTTTTTCATAACGTAGTTTTGAACCAATTGTTCCCAAACATCGTTGCGAACTCGGTCGTTCAAACCGGCGTCTACTGCACCGCCATACTGACTTTTATACATTTCAGTCAGTTCTTCAATTTTATTCTGATATTCTTGAATATGGACACTTTGTCCCGCAATTTCCGCCACTTCATACCTGCCCGACGAGAAAAGGGTTGTGCCCGAGTTCAATAAATCTCCCAGAATAAATGCCAATAATGCAAGCCCGATTACTGTTGCTACCAGCGGACCGCGTTTTCTAATATTCTCTAAAGTTGCCATTCAGAAGATTGTTTATAGTATTAATTATTTTCAGGGTGCGAATATAAATAAAATTTCTTATTCTATAGGTATTATTTTCATGTTTACAAGTTCAATACGCGTACTTGTTACCTTTACTATTGTAAATTTATAGCTTTTTATAACAATTGCATTGCCGGCTTGTCGTATATGTGTATAATTATATAATATGAATTTTAAGTAATAAATATTCTGCTTTTGTGCGTTTTAGTTAATTGGCTCAAATGTTTTGTGCATTCATCGTTTTCTGCATTGTATGTCAGTCGTTAAGCATTTCCATTTCGCGCTTTATTCGTTCCCTTCTGCGCCAAAAATACATACCGAGCGAAATTGCCGAAAATGCGGCAAACATTAGCGACGATTGATTGTTGCGAAAGAATAAGTCGTAAAAAGCTGTTATCATCGAAATTATACATAATAACAGCCACATAAATTCAATACCGCTGCCAATCAAACGGTTTGGGTCAAGTTGCTTTTCTTTACGTTTTTTCATGCATTAAAATTCCCAGTCTTCTTTCTTACTCGAACCGCTCTGTACCTTTTTCATGGTATAGTTTTTAAAGTTGAAATCGGAGCGGAAACCGCCGTTGGCTCTTATAATATTGCCGGTTGAGCGAGTAATTACCAATTTTACATCCGAATAGAGCTCTTCTTTTTTGTTATCGGCGAATAAATGTTGGGTTTCCAGCACGTCTTTGTCGGTATTTACAATGCGCACGTCGCCTTTATATTCCCAAAGGTCGAGCAGTTCTATATATTTTGCATATTTGGCAGTTAAGCTTGATTGTTCAGTGCCTTTAATATCGTAAAAAATTACTTTTACGCCTTGTTTCATTTCAATATATGGCGTATCTAGCCTGGTATAGTTTTCCAGCAGTTTTGTGTTCATTTTCATTTTAACCCTGGCAGAATCGGAATACAATATTTCGGCATTTTCAATATAAACAGTTGCCATACTGTCAATATTTTCGATTTTATGCGTAGTTTATTCATTGTTACCTAATTGTTTGTTCATTTTAGCCAGATGGTTTAAACGATTGAATTTAAAACCGGCTGTAGTTTAATTGTATTTACGTTTAATAAACCAAATATCGCGCAACGATAAATTTGCATGAAACATGAAATAGGTTTCAGAAAGTCCTTGGGCGCCTACATTGGTTTTTCCGGCTTCAAATGAAAGGTTCATACCGCCGAATGAAGCTTTCATAGGCAAACCTATGCCGGCAGTTACGCCAAAAGATACCGGTTGAACCATGGCATTATTTTTATCGGGTAAAGTTATATATCCGTTTGAAGTATAAGCACCCAAGCGATAGCGAATAATTTCGCGGTATTTGTAAGAGGTGATTTTAGGAATATATTCCAAGCCTGCCGAAATTTTACTGTATTGCGAATAATTTACCGATGTTTCGCCTAAAAACAGGGCATTGCTCCAGTTTTGCAAGCTGTAATCGCCGGTTACGGTAATTTTATCGTTGAAATTAAGTGACAGACCTGCAGCAATTTTCTGCGGAATATCGGTTGTTTTTTTATTCTCTCGGCCTGTTTCGGCAACAAAAACTTCAGAATTCGTAATTCCGTTGTTGCTAAAGGTTACAAAACCGTCTTCGGTGCGGTAACCTTTAAGTTTTGCCGTACTTTCGTACACACCGCCAATGGTTATTTTGGTAGTTCCTAAACTAAAATTACTTTGGAATCCGTAATCGATGCGGTAACCCGATATTTTGGTGTTTGTTTCGTAACGTACTAAGGTAGAGTATGCACTGTCGGAAACATTTCGAGTAAATCGTTTTTCGAGCGAGCCAAAATAATACGAAGCGTTTATGCCTACCCAAAGCGATTTGTGAATACGAAACGAGTTGCCGAAATAAACTTTATTTAAACCGCCCTCACCCAAATAACGTTCGTATTTGTCGGTAGTGCCCACGGTATCGCTAATGCTTATGTCGTAACCCATTGAGCTGTATGGCATAACTCCAAAACTGGCTGCCCAAAAATTGGTTCCTTTAAACCCGGCTGCAATGTATTGCAGGTTGGTATTGTTTACGCTAAAACTCTGATTATTTTGCTTGTAAATGCTTTGCTTGCTCGAAATGCTTACATCGAACAAAAAGCTTTGAATACTTAAACCTTGGTATGATGCCGGATTGAAGAAATTAATATTTCCCGCGTTCGACGAAGCTGCCGAGGTGTAACCCATGCCGGTACTTTGCCCGGAAAGCGCGTTGCTTATTTCGCCCAAACCATAATACGAGTATGGCGAGCTGGTGTAATGTTGTGCATATAGGCTTGAAAATACAAGACTTAGCGCTAAAACTGAAAGTTTAATTTTTTTGTACATTGTATAATAAAATACGGTTTAATCCTATTAAAACTAAATTTGGCTCTGCAAAGATGGTACTTTTAAATATTTTATCAAAGAAAAAGCAATCGCCTCCGGTAATAATATACGCCGGATTGTAATAAATATTGTTAAAATATGTTGTATAACCTAAAATTTCGAATTTTAACCCTTGCTGAACTCCGGCTCGAATAGCCGATTCCGTCGAAATTCCTATTTCGATGTAATCGGTTTCGGGACTTATTTCCGGAAGTTTCGACGTAAAGAGGTTTAGTGCTTTGTATCGTAGACTTAAACCGGGCGAAATATTTCCGCCCAAATATTCATGGTTGGCGTTTACAACCTCAACGGTTAACGCGGTGCCGGCATCAAAAACAATCAAATTCCGGTTCGGGAAAAGTACGGTACCTCCCACGGCTGCTGCTAAACGGTCGAAACCCAAGGTTTGCGGAGTGGTGTATTTGTTAATTATTGGAACCGGAGTCTGCCAATTGGTTTCTATATAAATTGAAAAATTTTGTTGAAAAAACTCGGTAAATTCCCATGGTAAACCCGAAACCGACGAAACAATTACCGAATTGGTTTGCGGAAAACTTACCAATACTTCTTTGATTAGGGCAACCGTAAGTTTCGAATTTTCGACATTTATTACATAATCGGGCTGTTTTATTTGATGATTGAAGATGGCTATTTTACAAAATGTATTTCCTTTGTCGATTATTAAATTCATTGTTGTTTTTTTTGTTTTTTGTAGTACATTTGTTCTGAAATATCAAACCAATATGAATACCATAAAAGTTTTAATTGTTGAAGATGATAAAATGCTAAGTACCGTGTCGGGCATGTTTGTGCAATCGATGGGACATACCTTGGTAGCCAAGTTGCAATCGGGTTCCGAAGCAATTGATTTTTGCAAAAGTAATACGGTTGATATTATTCTTATGGATATTCATTTAATGGATAATATGGATGGAATAGAAACCTTAAAAGAATTAAATAAATTTACCAACATTCCGGTTATATTTTTAACTTCGGACAGCAATACAGTTACTATTTCGCGCACTAAAATTAAGAATAGCTATGGTTTTTTGCAAAAACCGGTCGATAAAAATTTACTCGACCAAACAATTCGCGAAGCAATTGATAAATTCAAGAATAAAAAAACTTAGCTTTTCGTAATATTTTCGATTATTTTTAAGGATTCGGCAACCGATTTTATGCCGGCAAAACTTAAACTAAGTCGGTTGTTGGTTTCTTTCATAGCGCATGTGCGTTGGTTTTTTTGTACAAACCTGAGCACCTGACCAAACTCGTCGCTTTGATAAAACTTCGATTCTTGATTGGTAACAAAATAGCAAATCATTTTTTCGTTTTTAAGTAAAATTTTTTCCATTCCGAAGTTCATCGCTCTTCGTCGCAGTTTTACAATATCCATAAGTGCCAGCACCGGTTGCGGAATAGTGCCGAAACGATCGGTTAGTTCTTTGGTTATCGGTTCCAGTTTTTCTTCGGAAGTAATGTTGTCCAAATCGCGATAGAATCGAATACGTTCAGCCGTGTTTTCAATATACGATTCCGGAATAAGCACTTCCAAATCGGTATCAATTTGGCAATCGAGCGTAAATCGGTGCGTATTTCCGTCGAAATCTTGCAATTCGTCGTCATCATTAAATACATCTTTAAATTCGGTTTCGCGCAATTCGAGTACCGCTTCGTTTAATATTTTGCGATAGGTTTCGTAACCAATTTCGGCAATAAAACCGCTTTGTTCGCCGCCCAGCAAATTCCCGGCGCCTCTAATATCCAAATCCTGCAACGAAATACTAAAACCCGAACCCAATTCCGAGAAATCTTCAATGGCTTTTAATCTTCGTCGGGCCTCTTGGTTTAGCATATTTGGCGGGGGAGCAAGCAAATAGCAAAAAGCTTTTTTGTTCGACCTGCCTACCCTACCGCGCAATTGGTGCAAATCGGAAAGTCCGAACTGGTGGGCATTGTTTATTATTATGGTGTTTGCGTTGGCTATGTCCAATCCGCTTTCAATAATGGTAGTAGCTATAAGTACTGCGTGTTTTTCGTTAATAAAGTCGAGCATTACTTTTTCAAGCTCAGCGCCGTCCATTTGTCCGTGTGCGGTTACGGTGCTTATATTTGGGCACATACGGTTAATCATCAGCTCCACATCTTTAATGCTTTGCACGCGGTTGTGTATAAAAAACACTTGGCCGTTGCGAGCCGTTTCGTACTCAATGGCTTCTTTTATAATGCGCTCGTTAAAGGTGTGCAACTCGGTGGCTATCGGGTAGCGGTTGGGTGGCGGTGTTTGAATAACCGACAAATCGCGCGCACCCATAAGCGAAAACTGCAAAGTTCGAGGTATAGGCGTAGCGGTAAGGGTTAGGGTATCGACATTTACTTTTATTTGTTTTAGTTTTTCTTTTACCGCAACTCCAAATTTTTGTTCTTCGTCAATTATAAGTAAGCCTAAATCTTTAAATTTCACTTCTTTGCTAATTAGTTTGTGGGTGCCAATTAAAATATCGACCTTACCTTCGGCTACGTTTTTGAGTGCTTCTTTTACATCGGAAGCTTTGCGCAAACGACTTATGTATTCTACATTGCAAGGGTAATCGTGCAGTCGTTTTTTGAAAGTTTTGTAATGCTGAAGTGCCAAAATGGTGGTTGGAACCAAAATGGCAACTTGCTTGCTGTCGGCTACAGCTTTAAAGGCAGCGCGGATAGCAATTTCGGTTTTGCCAAAACCTACGTCGCCGCACACGAGTCGGTCCATAGGTTCGGGTTTTTCCATGTCGGCTTTAACGGCTTCAGTAGCTTTGTATTGGTCGGGCGTATCTTCGTAAATAAACGAAGCTTCGAGCGAGCGTTGCAAATACGAGTCGGGCGAATAGGCAAAGCCCTGCTCGGTTCGGCGTTTAGCATATAAGGCTATAAGTTCTTTGGCTATGTCTTTAATTTTTCCTTTGGCACGCTGTTTCAGTTTGTTCCATGCGCCGGTGCCCAGCTTGTTTATGTTGGGTGCGTCGCCTTCTTTGCCTTTGTATTTCGAAATTCGGTGCAACGAATGTACGCTTATAAAAAGCACATCGTTATCTTTGTACACCAGTTTAATGGTTTCTTGGTGCTTGCCGTTCAGTTCTATTTTGTGCAAACCGGCAAATCGTCCAATGCCGTGGTCGTCGTGCACTACATAGTCGCCCGGGTTTAGGTTTTGCAGTTCTTTTAAGGTAAGGTGGTTTTTGCCCGAACTAATGTTTTCGCTGCGCAAACTAAATTTGTGGTAGCGTTCAAACAGTTCGTGGTCGGTAAGTACAATAAGTTTTAAATCGGTGTCGTAAAAACCTGCGTGCAAAATAGTTTTTAAACGCGTATATATATTATTACGTGTAATCGATTCAAAAATGGCTTTTATACGTTCGGCTTGGGTATCGTTTTCGGTTAAAATAAGGTTTGTGTAGCCTTCATGTTTTTTTTCTGAAAGAAAATTGGCGTAGATTTCAAAATTCTTTTTAAAATCGGGCTGGGGCAGGGTATTAAATTTCAGGTGTTTTTTTTCCTGAAAACCAAATCCGAAATCGATAGTGGTATATTGTGCCAAAAAAGCCTGCCACTCGGCTTTGGTAATAAAATTATCGGCAATGTTTTTTTCTTCTTCTTCCGAAAGGTTTTCGGCATTCCACAAATCGTCGAACTGTTGCGAGGCTTGTTGCTTGCTGTTTATCCAAATAATAGTTTTTTCTGCCAGAAAATCGGAAAACGGAATTTTTTCTTCCAAGCTTGCCAAATGCAAGTTGGGCACAATGCTTATTTCGTTCAGTCGGGCGGTGGACAGTTGGGTTTGCAGGTCGAAGGTACGAATGGATTCTACTTCGTCGTCGAACATATCGATTCTGTAAGGTTTGTCGTTGGAAAACGAAAAAATATCGACAATACTTCCACGTACCGAATATTGCCCAGGTTCGTACACAAAATCGGTACGAACAAAGTCGTAAGTCTGCAATATTTCAACAATAAACTGAATAGAAACTTTTTCGCCTGCCGACAAATACAAGGTATGTGCTTGCAGGTGCTTGCGCGACGGAATTTTTTCTGCCACCGCATCCATCCAGCTTACGGTTATGTAGTTGTGCTTTTGCTGGCTGAGTTTTTCCGAAACATCGGTACGTAATAATATATTAGCGTTTTCGGTTTGCCCCGATTTAACTGAACGCTTAAACGACGACGGTAAAAATAATACATGCTGTTCGCCCAACAGTCGGCACAAATCGTCGTATTTGTAGGCCGCCGATTCTTTATCTTGCTCAATAAGCAATATTGCTTTGCCGGTTTGGTGCTGTGCCGCTACCAACAAACTAACTGCCGACTGCCCCAAACCTTTAACCGAAATTCGTTCGCCGGGCGCAGTAAGCCATTGGTTTATGGTTTCGAAATGCGGATGGTTTTGATAGATTGGTACAAATTTACTTAAATCGAGCGTTTCTAATTCGTGGCTAACTAACATGTTGTAAGTTCCTGGTTAAATAATTTTTTGGCGGTACAAAAGAACATATTTTTTTTCAATTAGTAAATTATTTATTCAAACAAGGAATACACGGATTAAGCACGGAGGAATACTAAAAAGGATTTTTTAAGCTCCGTTAGGAGCGTACTATTAATAGAAAAGGAAAAATATCGGTTTTGAGCGCCGTAGGAGCGACCTTTTTTTATTTTATACATTTAGTAGGTCGCACCTACGGCGCTTTTGTGCTGTAGGGTATTTGTTTTCTATTAATAGGTTAGCCCTAACGGGCTTTAATAACACATTTTATTCGAACACGAAATACGCGGATTAAGTGCGGAGGAATACTAAAATGTATTTTCTAAGCTCCGTTAGGAGCGTACTATTAATAGAAAAGGAAAAATATCGGTTTTGAGCTCCGTAGGAGCGACCTTTTTTTATTTTATACATTTAGTAGGTCGCACCTACGGCGCTTTTGTGCTGTAGGGTATTTGTTTTCTATCAATAGGTTAGCCCTAACGGGCTTTAATAACACATTTTATTCGAACACGGAATACACGGATTAAGTGCGGAATAACACGGATTTTTTTGTTTGTACCAAATTATTGCTGTAATTTTATGGTTTCGCTTTTGGGCTTTTTGTTCGGATAATGGATAAAAAGCGCATGTTTTACTTGTACCAATTATGGCAAAACAGGAAATAAAAATTTGGTGGAAAGTATTCCATCTGTTTAAATAATTATCGAAAATAATGGAAACGCAATCGGCTAATTTGAATACTGAAGTAACTGTTTTTTTAGACGGGCTGAAACATCCGTTTAGAGCTGAAATTGAGTTGTTACGAAACCTAATTTTGCAAGCAAATAGTAATTTGATTGAAAATATTAAGTGGAATAGTCCAAATTATTGCTTTGAAAATAAGGACAGAATTACTATGCGAATTAATCCGCCCAAACAAATTCAATTAATTTTTCATTGTGGGGCAAAAGTACAAGAATTACCCAAAGACAAATTGATTAAAGAAAACTTTGATATGCTGGTTTGGAAAGCTAATGACAGAGCTGTTGCTACATTCAACAATGAACAAGCTATTATAAACGGTAAAGACGATTTGGTTCAAATTATTAATAAATGGTTAGCCGTAACGAAATAGAAACAACAACGATGAATCATTTGTCCCAAACTATTCCTATATCGCAAACTAAACTGAAAGAAATGAAGTACGATTTCAGAATGGGCTTAGTAGGAATAGCAATAATTTTTGCCATAGGAATAGCCTTTAGCACCTTGTTTACTTTTAATGCGCCTAAACCCAATTTGGCAGGTACACTTTTTGGCTTTGCGCCGTTGTTTGCCGTTTCTACGGTGGCATTGTATCTGGCTTATCATCTGCGTAACGATTGGCTCGACATAAAAGCCGGCTATAAAATACCGGTTACCGGAACCATTGAAGATAAATTTATTAAAGTCCGCCGAGCATCCGGAAGCACTACCCTAACCTCTATTTCGGAGCGAACAAGGCATTTTATTAAATTAGACACCAGAAGGTATTTAATAACCGCTACTGATTATGAAAAGTGCCAAATAGGAAACCGTATTAAAATGCAAGTTACCCCCTACGGAAAAAGTGTGATAGATTTTGAGGTGTTAATCTAAATTGAAACTCTTTATTCGAACAAGGAATACACGAATTTTTTCAATAATTGTACAAAGTACCATGTATAATGTACGAAGTGCCTGCCGGGGAATTATTGTACAATATACTTCGTACTTGGTACATCGTACTAACTCACTTTCAGCCCAATAACCAATATATCGTCTATTTGTTCGTAATTGCCTTTCCATGCAGTAATTGCAGCAGCCAACAGTTCTTTTTGTGCTGCCATTGGTTCGTGTTGTAGGGTTAATAACAGTTCTTGAAAGCGTTTTGTTTTGAATTTTTCGTTTTTTGCGCCGCCAAATTGCGAAACGTATCCGTCGGAAAATAGGTAAACCGCATCGCCGGGCAACAATTGCAACACATTGTTTTTAAATTGTTGGTTTTCTTTGGGGTGCACGCCTATGGGCATTTTATCGGCTTTGGTTTCGAGCAGTTCGTAGGCATTGGTGCTTTCATTTTTCCGTATTATGTACATTGGGTTATGTGCGCCCGAAAATTGTATGGTCTTGTTTTCAATATCAATAACACAAATTGCAATGTCCATTCCGTCGGTAGTTTGCCCCGCCTGCCCTTCTTGGTGCAACGATTTTTTTATTCGCCTGCGCAATTCGTTTAAAATTTCGTTGGGTTGGTTTACCTCGCGGCTTGCCACAATTTCGTTTAATTGCGAAATGCCCAACATACTCATAAACGCACCCGGAACTCCGTGCCCGGTACAATCGGCAGCCACAATAAAAATATAATTTTCAATTTGCCTGAACCAATAAAAATCGCCGCTCACAATATCGCGCGGTTTGTACAACAGAAAATGGTCGAGAAAATCGAGCTTTAAAATTTCAACCGACGGCAACATGGCTTCCTGAATTCGGCTTGCATAATTTATGCTGTCTTTTATGCGTTTGTGGCTTTCTTCCACTTTTATTTTCTCGTTGTTTAATTCGGCGGTTCGTTCAATTACCTTTTGTTCCAACATCCTATTTGCTTCGTCTTTAATATGTTCGTTTTCCTTCAATTGTTCAATCAACTTTTCTTGGGCATGCAACCGCAGTTGCTCGTTTAGTTTGAAACGGTAGCTTAACCCGAACGAAAAAATGACTATTTCGGCAGCTACGCCAATTTCAAAAGCGTATAAAAATGAATAATTGCTGCCGCTTACAATAACTGCCACCATAACCAGTGCGCCAATTATCATAAAAAAAGTTCCCAGTACAAAGTATTTAGACAATTTACTGCCATACAAGCTTAAAATTACCGAAAACGCCAACAAGGTAAGCACGATAAGCACCGTAAATACACTCGACAGCATAATGAATAAATCGAAATCAATCAGTAAAACAACGGTAATTAATACCGAACCGATTGCGGAAGTATAAATGGTAGTTTTCAGCCATTTATCTAAGTTGGCAGGTTTGGTAATATTTGCAGAAAAAACCCTCAACAACACGAAATAAAATACAAAAGCATAATAATGCGATGCTCCCAAAGCAAAAATTAATCGGGGCGAATTAGGAATTATTTGTTCCAACAAGCCGCCTATGTTCAAGAAAAACAACCCGATAATACCTACAAACAACACATAATACAGGTACGATAAATCGCGTGTGGTAAAGAACAGGAACAAATTATACAGAAACATCATGAGCAAAAGCCCAAAAAATATACCTTGAAACAAATAGCGTTGTTGCTCTTTCTTTCGGTAATTGCTCAATTCCGAAATTTTCAGACTAAGTATTGAAGACATTAATTCATTATTCTTCAACAGAATAAAAACTGTTTTTTGTTCGTGCGCTTGCAGGTTTACCGAAAAACTTTGGTCGAAACTTTCGTAAGGCGGTTTGTTTTTTCCGAGTTCCAAGGTGCCGGTTTTAAACTGCTTAACTTGCCCTGCAGTGTCCAAAACAATAATAGTTGCCACCGACGGAAACCCCATGTGAACAAGCCAATCGTATTCGCGGTCGGTTGAATTCTGCAATTGAATGCGTAACCAATAGGTATTTCGCTTTTCTAACTTAGGTATATTTTTAAAAGGAACAAATCGGTTTGCAGTTTCAACTTCAAGTACGTCTTTAAATAAAATTGTATTTGTTGTATCAATCAGCAGGTTCACATAACTACTGTCGATAATTACTGTTTCATTTACCGATTTTAATTGAAAAACTGTTTGCGATTTTGCAGCTATTGCAACAAACACAAACAATATAATATTGATTATTCGTTTCATTAAGCAATTTATAAAGAAATTTTTAATGCTGAAATTCGTTTTAAAAATTGTTATGTTTTAAAACAAACAAGCTTCCTATTGGTAAAAATAGCGTTTATTTTTTTAGAAATCAAAGGCATTTTTTCTTTTCTCCGTTAAATTTCTGAATAGCCGTAGCCTAAAGGCTACGTTTATTCAATAAAATGGAATAAAAATTCACTTTCACAACCAAACAAATCGGGTAAAAGTTTAATTACAGTTGCACAGCGTTATAAAGTTAAAACGAATTGTTTAACAGGAAACTGATTAAATTATTATCTTTGCAGCCAAAACTTTAAAAAACAATGTTACCCGAATTTTTATTAACTATTTTTTTAGTATTGCTGAATGGATTTTTTGTAGCCGCCGAATTTTCAATTGTTAAAGTACGCTATTCGCAAATTCAGCTTAAAGCAGAACAAGGAAACCGATTTGCAAAAAAATCGCAACATATTATAAATCACTTAGACACGTATTTATCGGCAACTCAACTTGGTATAACCTTGGCAAGCTTAGGGCTCGGCTGGATTGGCGAACCGGTAGTTGCAAAATCAATTTCGACCATTTGCGTAATGTTAGACATTGAACTGTCAGAAGAAACCTTACATACCATATCGCTCCCTTTAGGATTTTTGATTATTACCACCTTACATATTGTATTTGGCGAATTGGCGCCCAAATCGATTGCTATTCGGAAATCGGAAAAAACAACTTTTTTCGTTGCTTATCCGCTTCAATTGTTCTTTATTATTTTCCGACCTTTTATTTGGTTAATGAATTCCATTTCGAACGGTTTTTTGAATTTGATTGGTATTCAACCTATTGGCGAACACGAAATACACAGCACTGAAGAACTAAAACTTTTAGTAGACCAAAGCAAAGAAGGCGGCGAAATACAGAAAGAGAATTACGATATTATAAAAAATGCTTTCGATTTTACCGACCACACGGCACGCCAAATAATGATTCCGCGCCAACAGGTATTTGCATTGGACAGCAAACTTTCGATAAACGAAATTATTGAACAAATTATTGAATTCGGTTATTCGCGAATTCCGGTGTACGAAGGCTCAATGGATAATATGGTGGGCGTATTGTATGCAAAAGAGGTGTTGAAAGAGCATTATAAAAACCCCAACGTGGCGCTCGAAGCATTAATTCATAAAATACATTATGTTTTCGAAACTAAACGTATTAGCGAAATTCTGACCGATTTTCAGAAATTGCGCATTCATTT
>JAIFNC010000335.1 GCA_020047935.1 Bacteroidota bacterium | reverse complement strand
TAAGCACTTCAATTACTTCAAAACCGGTCATTTCGGGCATGGTTACATCGAGCAGTATTAAGTCGGGCAGCAAATCGGAAACTATTTCCAATGCTTGTTTGCCGTCTTGCGCAAAGCTGGTGTTGTAGCCTTCAATATGCAAAATGCTGCCCAACACTTGCAGGTTTTCGATTATGTCGTCCACAATCAGTATGTTCGCTTTTCCGGTATTCATTTTATGTTCTTTGTTTTATATGTGATTTTTATATGTTTCATGGTTACTATGCTCAAATTAAGTACGTTTGCTAATTATATCGTACAGCTGATTGAGCTCTTTCAGTTTTTCTTTAATTTTACCAATGGCAAATGCATTCATAAGTTTTGTAAGCTTACTAATATAATCTTCTATTCCGACCACCTTATACTTATTGCCAAATACTTGCAATTCGGCTAAATATACGGTTAATTGCTGCGTATTTAACGATTTTCGGGCAATTTCGCTTTTATTGTACCACGCTTGGTATTCGGTACAAAACTCGTCGGAAAGTTTTTCGGTTCTAAAAACGGTTTTAAACGATTCGTCAATTTTCGAAACCCGCATATTTTCGTCCACTATGGTTTCAAAAGGCAAATATTTTAGCAATTCAGCCACCAACTCTTGTTTCGATGTGGGTTTAAGCAAGTAGCCGTTGGCTAATTTCAGCAGTTTTTCAATTTCGCTTTTAATCGTACCCATCCATTTCGGGCATTTGAATATCGAGAAAAATTAGGTCGTACGTGTTTTGAGCTAATAATTCAAGTGCCTCCAAGCCGTTTTCAGCTTCATCGAACACTAAATTAAAGGGCAGTAAATAGCCCTTTACTACCATTCGGTTGGTAGCAATATCTTCTACCAGCAAAATTCGGCTTTTATTAAATCGTACATTCTTTATGTCGATATTAACTTTTTCGGTCAATATTTTTTGCTCGCTCGGTTTTACATTCTTGAATTTTACGGTAAAGGTACTGCCTTTTTCCAATTCGCTTTCCACCTCAACGGTTCCGTTCATAAGTTCGGTAAGTCGTTTTGTAATGCTTAAGCCCAAGCCCGAACCGCCAAATTTTTTATTGCTGCCATGATTTTGTTGAAAAGGTTCGAACAAACTCTTTAGGTGCTCTTTATGTATTCCCATTCCCGAATCGTGCACCTTTAAGGTTAAATCGATGTTATCAATATTTTCGTAATTTTGAATTGAATTTACACTGATAGTAACCTTGCCTTTTTCGGTAAACTTAACTGCGTTGCCTATTAAATTGAATAATATTTGCCGTATGCGCAGTTCGTCGAGCAGCACCACGTTGGGCAAATTTTCTTGTATTTGTATGGCAAATTCGAGCTGTTTTTCATTCGCTATAACCGAAAAAATTTGGTTTACCTCGTCAATAATGGCACGCAAATTAATTACACTGTTATTTATTTCGAGCCTGCCTGCTTCAATTTTTGCCATGTCCAGAATATCGTTGATAAGCTGAATTAAACTTTTTCCGCTTTTCATTATTCCTTCAAGGTATTCTTTAATTGCATCGTTGTCGGATAATTTTTCGCTGAGAATATTGGAAAAGCCTAAAATTGCATTCATCGGAGTTCGAATTTCGTGGCTCATATTGGCCAAAAACTCGGTTTTCATTCGGTTGGCAAATTCGGCTTCTTGTTTAGCTTTTTGAATTTCTTCTTCGGCATTTTTACGATCGGTAATATTTCGAACTACCGAAATAAATTTATCTTTTTCGAAACATACGGTTCTCGATTCGTAAAATTGCTTTTTGTCGGATAAATACAAGGAATACTCAATAAATTGAATTTGCTTTGATTCATACGCCTTAATAAAACCTTGCATAAACTTATCGGCCACTTCGTTAGGCAGCACATTTCGTATATTTTCGCCGGCAGTTACTTTTTGCGGAATGTTACGAGCAGCGTTATTGGGCATAAAATAATCGATAAAATCGCCTTTTTCATTCTGAATAAAAATCATGTCGGGCATGGCGTGTAAAATTGCCGAAAACTTTGCTGCATTATATTCAGCCAACCGGTTAGCCTCCACTAAATCGCTGGTCATTTGGTTAAGCAGTTCAATGTTTTGTACGTTCACAATTCTGTATTGAGGTTTGCCAAGCGGGTCGTAAACAACCGTAACATCAATAGTTACCGGAAAGGTAGAGCCGTCTTTCCGAACATGAACCGCCTCCCAAATATGGTGTCCTTTTTGTTCGGCAATGGCTATTTGCGGCATAATATGGGGTCGGCTTTCGGGTGCAAAAACGGTTTCAATAGGCATATTGGTAAGTTCTTCAACCGTAAAACCATGCATGGCGGCAAATTCGTTATTCATAAGTTCAAGCACATTGTTGCCAACCACAATACCCCATTTGGCATGATTAAAAATTTCTTGCCAATAGTGCAATTTTTGTTCGTATTGTTTTCGTTCGGTAATATCAATGGTATAACCGCCAACCAGCGTTTTATTTTCGGCAACAATAGGAAACTTTATCGAAATATAATTGCGCCCTTCATATTCCTCATCGATGTGCAAAATTTTGCCGCTTTTCGAAATTTCAATATCTTCCGCAGTAATTTTATCGGCAAATTCGGGCGGGTAAATTTCATGCAAGGTTTTACCCAACACTTCGGAAATAGGCTTGCCAAGCAGTGTTTCATAATTTTTACTTGCCATAATTACGGTGCTCCGGTTATTTGCAAGTTCTTTTATAAAAGTAAAAATCGGCGAGTGTTTTATAAACATCGAAATAAATTCGTAGCTCTGTTGTGCCGCATTTTCGGCATCTTTGCGTTCGGTTATATTAATACCAAAACCGGCTACAATTTTAGGTAGGTCGTTTTCTTTAAAAGGGAAAATATGAAAACTGTAACTTTGCGTTGCACTTTCTTGTTCAAATTCAACGGGAGTATTGGTTTCGAATGCATTTTTAATATGGCTGTATATAGTAGTTACCAGCAGTTCGGGCATTAGTTCGGAAAGTTCCGATTCGGTAACCTGATTTTTGTTGGTACCCAACATCTGTTGTAAACTTTTGCTTATTCGTATTGTTTTATGTATTTTATTATAAATAAAAATGTGTATTGGACTATTGTCGAACAACATATTGAGCATCGAGGCGGTTTCTTCGGTTTTTTCCTTTGCCAATTGCAATTCGCTATTTTTAATTCGAATTACTTCTTCGGAATTTATTTCTTCGGTAATATCGAAAAACGTAATTATTGCACCTTCCTTTTTACCATCGATTATTTTTGGAAACACCCAATATTCAACCGGAAATGAAGTATTATCTTTTCGCCAAAAAACTTCTGTTTTATTATGAATTTCTATTTCCTCAATGGTTGCATTATGTATAGGACAGTCCCTTTCGTCATATTTCGACAAATCGGACTTAGCGTAGTGAAACAACTTATGCGAATTTTTTCCAAGTACTTCCTCTATGGTATTGTAGCCCAACATTTTTAGCCCGGCGGCATTTATAAAGGTGCAATTTCCGTTCAAATCGTTTCCGTAAATGCCTTCAAATGTCGAATTTAATACCGCATGCAAATTATTTTTACCGGTTTCAAGTTCAATCGTCAGTTTTTCGGCAATAAGTTTAGCTGTTGTGCCGGTATTTATTAATGAATAGGAAAGAAAAAATAGTAACATACTAATAGTAAAGCCGAAAAGTAAAATATACCAAACATGGCTATTATTTAAAATAATTGCAGGTTCGTAATCTGAAAATTGTAAAATCCATATGGTAGAGTTAAAATTAAGCACTTTTCGGTATTGCCTAATAGGGGTAATTTTAAAGTTCTTATTAAATTTGGGTAATTTTTCGAACAGCACAGCATTTGCCGTAACAGAATTGTCGTAAATAGTGAAGTTTGTATTAGTGAGCTTGTTTAAAGTTGAATTACCCAATATTTCGTAAATGAAGTCGTTCATTCGGTACGGGCTATACACCCAACCAATAATAGCGTCTCTTTTTTCGCGAATATTCATTAAAGGCATATTTTGGCGGTAAACCGGTATGTACATTAATGTTCCGGCTTGTACATTGGTTTCGGTTTCTTGCACTAATTGCACTTTGCCCGATAAGCCGGGCAAATTAAAATCGCGCGCATATTCCATCGCTTTACGCCTTATTGGTTCGGTATACATGTCGTACCCAAAGGCCCGTAAATTTCTACCGATAAACGGTTCTAAATAAATAATTGAAGTATAAAAATCGCGGTCGTATTCCGGTTTAATGGTGTAATTGTTAAAACCCTTGTATGCCCGGAAAATCTTTTGAAATTGCTGTAATTTGATTAAAAAGTCGCCATTCGTCGCGAGTTATTGAATCGGAACCTTCAAAAAAGGCAGCACCTGTGCGCAAAAGCTGCGCATTTATTTCTAATTGAGCTGAAATTTTAATTGCGATTTCGTCACAAGAAGCCTTAAATTTGGTGGTTGCAATTGTATGTTCGGTGTTAAGTACATACCAAGCAAGCAATAGTGTAATAGTAAAACCAAACAGCAAAATGAAAAACGATTTTTGTGCGTTTTTCCAACTTCCATTCTTTTTCCACGACCGTATAACACTTAACATTACCAGCGAGTTTAGTTTAAATTTTAATCAGTTTTTAAGGCGTCAAAAAGAACTTCCAATTCAATTAATTTTTCGTTTATTTTACCAATATTTTCGAGTTCTATCAGGTTTAATTTCAATTTGTCGGTATTTAGCGATTTGCGTGCCGAGCTGCTCATCAGGAACCATGTTTCCAAGGCTTCTTTTAATTTTGGCGAATAGCTAATTTGCAAATTGTGTTCATTTACCTGAGCTGCTAATAATTCTTTTGAAGTTTCCTCTTCAATTATTTGTGGCAAATACCTTAATAGTTCGCTAATTAATTCCGTAATTATAATTACCGGCAATTTTTCGAATGTTGGGTTTGCTCGCAGTTTTTGCAACAGTTGCTCGCCATTTAATTTTGGCATGTGCAAATCGAGCAGCACAAGCTTATAGCTTTTGCGCTTTAGCATAGTTAGCGCAATTTTTCCATTTTCAGCTTCGTCAATATGCAAATTCGAATCGGCTAAATAACCTTTTATAACTTCTCGGTTTGTAGCTATGTCTTCAACCAATAAAATTGTGTTTTCAATAAAACGAATTTTATTGGCTTTAAAATCGGTGGCAATTACCGTGTTTTCGGAATTAGCCAATACCAAATTTGGCAGCATAATGCTAAAGGTAGAACCAAACCCAAACTTACTTTCAACTTCAAAAGAACCGTTCATAAGCTGAACCAACCTTTTGGTTATGCTTAAGCCTAAGCCGTTTCCGCCATATTTGGCAACTTTGCCGTGTTGCTGCCTAAAGGGTTCAAAAATTTCGGTCATTTGTTCGGGCTTCATACCTATGCCGGTATCTTTAACTTCTATAACAAGGTCTATTAAGTTAGTTTCGCCTGAAGTTATTTTATTGTTTTTGAATATATTGATAATTACCGAACCTTTTTCGGTGAATTTTACCGCATTGCCAACAATATTAAAAAGTACTTGCCGTAGTCGGAGTTCATCGAGCATAACGGCATTTGGCAGTGTTTCGTCAATAAATAAATGGATATCGATTTTTTTCTGTTTGGCAACCATTACAAAAACATCTTTTACTTCGTTAATAATGGTTAGCGGGCAAATTGGAGTATAATTTATTTCCATTTTTCCGGCTTCAATTTTTGCCATATCCAAAATATCGTTAATAATTAGAATTAGGCTGCTTCCGCTTTTCTGAATGCCGTTCAAGTATTCAGCAATTTCGGCATCGGCACCAATACGGTCTTTAATAATTTCCGAAAAACCTAAAATTGCATTCATCGGCGTTCTTATTTCGTGGCTCATATTGGCCAAAAATTCAGTTTTTAGCTTATTGGCTTCTTCGGCTTGTTTGCGTGCCAACACTAATTCTATTTCATTCTTCTTGCGTTCGGTAATATCAACAATTACCGAAAGCAAACACTTGGTATTGCCAATAAAAATAATGTCGAACGAAGCTAAACCGGTAATACTTTTATTTGAAAACGTTCGAATTTGCAACTCAATTCGCTGCACTTGCATACGTTGGTTTAATTTTTCGCTAACCGAGGAAACTAAATTGGTGGTTTCAAATATTTTCAAATTTTCGAGTGTGTTTCCAATTACGTTTTGTGGTTCGAATTCAAGCAATTCGGTAAAGGCATTATTAATGTCGATAATTTCGCCCGAATTAAATTCGGAAATTATCATGATTGCCGAATTGGATTGAAAAGCCGATGCAAATTTTTGCTTTGAAATCAATATTTCAGAAATATCCTTGCTAATACCAAAAAACACGGCTATACCGTTCCAAAAACCTTGTTTAAACTTGGTTTCAACCGGTATGTGATGTCCGAACTTATTTACAAGCGGAATGGTAAGTACTTCGTCCGAAATTTTATTTGCACCAAATAACCGGAAAATTTCGTTTTGTTTATTTTTAGGAAATAAAGAAAAAACGGTAAGCTTGGCAAGCTGTAATTTGGTATAGCCCAAACGAGTTATAACCGAATTATTGGTATGAATTAACCTTCCAAAATCGTCGAAAACGTAAATAAAATCGTCGATTGTATTAAAGAAGGTTTCGTAGTTTAAGTGTGCCTGTTCCAATTTTTTTTCTATGCTAAAATGGCTTAGCAAACCGGCAAGTATACGACTCCAAATTTGCAACGTCTTAATTTCAGTGACCAAATAGCTGCGCTCTTCATTTTCTTGGTTTAGCCCAATAAAACCTATCATATTTTGGTCAATAATCAGCGGTATAACAACCATCGATTTAATTCCTTGCCTTTTAAAAATCACTTTTTCAGCTTTCCATTCGTCCGACAATTCGGCAACCGAAGAAATCGAAAGCACCTCTTGTTTCTGGATTGTTTCAACAAAAAAGGGCATCACCGAATGGTCGATATTCTGATTTTTAGCTATTTGAGGTGCTATTCCATCCGTGCACCACTCGTATGTATTCGAGAATTTTTTGCAATCCGTATCAAATTCAAAAATAAACGCCCGGTCGGAATTTAAAAACTGACCTATTTTATTTAGCGCCATATTTATTGCATTTCCTATTTCGGAAGTAGGAATACCGGTAAGCTTTGCCGAAAGTTGCAACAATTCTTTTTCAAAATCTTCGGCTCTTTTACGTTCGGTAACATCGCGTGCTGCCGAGTATATTTTATCGTGCAGCGGCATACATTGCCATTCGATAAATCGAACATTGCCATTTTTACAAATCAATCGGTTTACAAAATTATATACAGGGCGTTGTGCCCTTAGTTCGTTGAGTGCCTTTAAGGTTAAGGCAATATCATCAATATGAACAAATTCCAAATATAAGTGCTTTTCAATTTCATCAATTGAATAACCCAACACTTTTTCCCATGTTTTATTCACTTTAACGTAGGTTCCCGAAAGGTCGGAAATAGAAAGCATATCGAGTGCTACGTTAAAGAAATTTTCCATTTCAACCGTTTTCTTTATAAGTGCGTGTTCGGTTCTGGTTCTAATTTTAATTTCGTGGTTTAAGGTAAAATTCAAGGCTTCAAACTCGGCAGTTCGTTCTTTAATTTTAGTTTCCAAATTGGTATTCAAATCGGTTATTTCCGCTTCAAAAAGTTTGCGTTGGGTTATATCTTGCCTTATGGTTAAGTGATTGATAACTTTATTCTGGTCGTCGTAAATAGGTGTAACCGTAATTTCAACCCAAATTGGCGGAGTGTCCGGAACATCAAAACAAAGCTCATCATGCCATTTGCCATCGGTATTTACTTTGGCGTAAATGTTTTTAACCAGTTCATTTTTTTCTTCGTTCGGATTAAGCAGAAAAACCGATTTACCCAATAATTCATTGGGGGTATAACCTGCCGACATGGCAAAATTCGGATTTATATATTCAATATTAAAGTCCAAATTTGTAATTAGTATTGCCACCGGGCTTTGTTCAATAGCTTGCAAAAGTTTCTTTATTTCTTTTTCTTTTGCACGTTCGGCGGTTATATCTCT
>JAIFNC010000065.1 GCA_020047935.1 Bacteroidota bacterium | reverse complement strand
TTTCTTTTCTCCCACATCAAACGTGACGTAGTCACCTGATAGATTTATTAATTGATTCATTTGTATTGTTTTATTGAAGAGTATGCAAATTACAACAAAAAATCAAAAAATATGTTAAATTATAACGCCGCGAAGCGGTCGGGTCCATTCATCATACTTTATATTTTTAAATTTTTTAATCTGTTGATAATTTTAAATCTACCGTCTAATAATTTATAACCCGTCTTTTGCAGCTAAGGTTGTAAATTTATTTTGAATTTATATTCTTATTCCTCATTAATCCTCATTAATCGACGTTGAATTGAATATATTGAAATTTTTAATTTTTTTTCTGTAATTCGTTCAGCAATTTCATCAAATTTTATTTCACCACATGTGGGCAGTGGTCCAATTTGTTCGTCGTGGCATTGAAAAAGACTTCTTGTTTTTTTGTATGATAATATATCGGTATTAAGATTGATATCAAGTGCGCTTATTTGTTCAAGTGTTTTATATTTTTGAATGAAACGCAAAGATCTAACGGGTCCAATATTTGGAATGTTTTCATTGAAATCGGTTCCACACATAATGCATAAATCAATCCAGCTATTTTTGTCAATTTTTAAACCATCCAAAATTGTTTCCAATTTTATAACCGTAAACATCTGTTCTGGCAAATTAATATCACTCAACATTGTATGAGAACAACAAGCCAAGACGTCAGTGTCTTTGGTGAGAACAGCGTCAGCGTAATTATTTTTAACAAGTTTTGAACACAATATTTCGGCTTCGCCTTTGGCAGTTATAAAAGGAATTCCAAATAAAAGTAATAATTTACGAAGAACTGCAAAATCTTTTTCTCCAATTTCAAGAATTTGAGAACGTAATTTTTTCACATATGCTTCAACTTTACTGAATGAAAAAATTTTTTCATTTGGTAACAATCTTGAAGTTAACATTTTTTTATTGTTGATAATCCATAAATCTTGACTTATTTCTTTATTTTTCTTGTATTTCAATAAATCAATTTCAAGCTTTTCAATCCGATCATATTGCATTTTTTTCTTGGTTGCTCTTTTTTGTTTTTCTAACGTTTTTTCTTCAGGTGATTTTCCATCAAACACAAACACTGGTTTAATTTTATTTTCTAACAATGCAACGAAAAGATTCATAAATGCTTCTTCGAATGTATTTTTTTGAACAGCTTTATACATACATACAAAAAACGAAGCGTCTATAACAATTGTTTTACCACTGAACGAACTAATAGGTTGTTTTTCTTCAAAATGTGGAATTTGTTTTTTGAGCAAATCTCTAATACCTTTAATTCCCATCGTTTATTTATTATTTATTTTTTTTGTATTTAAATTTCAAATTTTTTTTTTATTGAAATTAATTTTAACCTCAAAATTTTACAAATTATTTTTGAGTTAATCAATAAATATTTTTTACGACCTTAACAGGTCATAAAAATAAAACGCTTTTTAAAGAATTTTTTTATAACAAAACATAAAGATGAAATTTTTTCTTATTTTAACAATTATTAGTACAATTATTAGTATTATTTTTATTTATTTCGATTGGGATCGAAAATTGTCTTTGAAAGTTTCATCTATCAACTCTCTTATGACCACTTACAGCATGAAACCAAAAAGCAATTCAAATCGTGTTGTTGCAGTTATTAAATGTGACAATTTTAACAACTCCAAAGGCCAAAAATTCAACTCTTTATGCAACGACACTATTAAAACACTTCTCGATCAAAGCATAAGATTACATGACATAGCAGTTGAAACAAACAATCCTCAATTCATCGATAAAGAATATTTAAAAGTTGTATCAATTCATGAACCCGACACCACTTGGCTACGAGAACCAGATTCTGATACAATCGTTATTAGAATTGAGAATGGAAAAGAATATCCTTACGATTATATAGAAAATGAAGTTGATCGGGTCAACGCCGCGAAAGCAAAGTGTTTCATAACGTAATTCAAAATATTGTTTATAGACTGTAGCTTTTATATTTTCATATGTTTATTCATTTTTATTTTTTGATTAAAAATTATTTGTTCCGGAGAAAATGTGGATTAAAAAAATTATCGAAAATCATGGTTTTAATATATTATTTATTTTGGCAATTTCGGTTTTAATAACGATTTTCTTGGTAAATGCTTTTTCTGGTTCAAAAGGCACTTATTCAGATCACTCTGAGTTTATGTGGGATTTAGTTAAAAAAAAATACAAACCACCTACAACACCAAAAAAGAAAGTGTCGTTTGAAAGCCAGGGTGAAACAGAATGTAGAAGAGCGATTGAGTCATTAACAGGGGAGCCGTTTCCGAAAGCTAGGCCGGCATTTCTTTTGAATAAGGTAAGTGGTCAACATCTTGAATTGGATTGTTACAACGAAGATTTGAAATTGGCAATTGAATATAATGGAGAGCAGCATTATAAATTTATTCCTTATTTTCATTCAAACAAGGAGGCTTTTTATAATGTGAAATATCGAGACGAGATGAAAAAAAAAATATGTGAAGATAATAGAGTTAAATTAATTGTCGTTCCTTATACAGTAAAAGTAAGCGATATTGAAAAATATATTGAAAATAAATTAGAGAACGATAAATAAGAATTTTCTGGTTCCTAATTTCCAAATAAATTGAACAAATCACCTTCTTCAAAAACATCCAACAAATCTGAGATACCGACCCTACGGGCGGGGCCCGAAGGGCCCAGGCAGAGGGACCCTGCGCTTCGCGCCGCCGACCCTCCGGGCCCCACTTCGTTCACGTCAAGAAGCTCGGGCGGGGATGCCTTAAGTCGGTCGACAAAATCTTTCTTGCATAAAGCGTATCCATTATCAAACATTCCAATAATTTCTTTATTGTCCATGTCAAATTTGAAAAAATTATTATCGAATTTTAATTGTACAACATCAGATTTAAAAGATCTTGCCATTTTATCGTAAGTAACTGAATCTTTGTATATGTTGAACAATTTAAAAATATAATCAATGCTGCTCATATCTTCTGAATACTTTTTTTGAGGATTGTTTGTCACAATTCCTATGCACTTCGTTTTACTCAACTCCTCTCCACACTCTAATGGAAAATTATTAAATAAACCACCATCTAAATACAATTTATCACCAAATTTGAATGGTTCAAATATTAAAGGAAACGTACTACTCATTCGAATTCCATTTATAATGGAAATATCGGCATATTTTTCAGAAGTGATGTACTCTTTTTTGTCATCTGTTAAGTTGTATGAGGTGAATATAATTTTTTTGTCAAATAGTTCTTCGGCTGCTTTAATAGTTGGAATAAAACCTATCTTTTCAATAATGAGGACCTCCAATATTTTTTCAATTGGTTCAAAATTCATTAAAGGCTTTCTTAAAAATAGCAAATTAGAAATATTGAATTGAATCATTTTTTTAAAAATTTTCTCAACACATAAATATGTTAACAATTCTAATGGTTTATAGCCTATTAACAAAAGTGTTGATAATATAGCACCAGATGACACTCCTACGTAATTTTTTATATCACTCATCATTCCATTATCATATAAATATTGTACCCAGAAAGAAACATAAACCCTTAGTGAGCCGGTCCAAATAAATTTTAAATCAATTCAAAAGATTTAAAATAACACGCACCACCTCCGGTACCGCCTTGGAATCGACCCCAGGTGCCTACTTGCTTTTTGTTTTTAGAAAAATACTCGTTTTGCCGCAGATTGGTCTATATCGTTATGATTTCGACTAAGGCCTCGTGCATCGGTACGTCTTTTTCTCGCAGCTGAATGAGCAACTTTTTGAGACACTAAATTTTCAGTTTTGTTAGGTGTTGATGGAGGTGTTGTTACAAAGTCTGAAGTCTGGGTGTTGTGTGTTAAAAAATTGTTAAAAATCTCTTGTCCAAACGTAGAAATAAATAATTCTTTTTCATTTTCTTCCAATAAATTGGGGTGAAGGCCGTCACGTAACATGAGTTTGATTTGAGTTGCGGCCTCAATATTAATTACAAGAGGGTCATCAATTTTTGATTTGTCAAACAAAGATTGAGCCATTTTTTGGTATTTGAAATATTTTTCGGGATCGGTATTCCTGATTGTTTCTTCAATTGCAGGATTATTCCATAATGATTGATCATTGACGTTGTTCATTTTTTAATTATTGTTCATCTTCATAAATTAATTACAACATGACAAATTTCTCAAAATTGTCTCCCGCTTCCGTTGATGACCCTTTTAGATTTCAAACTTTAAATAGATATTTATCACATTGATTTCCAAAAGGACAAGGCCTTGCCCGGGCCGCAGGACAGGTGGCGGTATTGTAATTGCAATTTCTAAATTGGTCCTTTATACGAGGGTTGTCGTAATACAATCTAGCATTCCATTTTGTGTTTGGAAAACGACACATTGAAAAATTCTTAGTATGACATGTTAAATCTGGATAACATAGAGGGTTAACAGGATTTTTTTTGTCTAATAAACGAGATAATAAACGATCATTTCTACACTCCCTAAATTTGCACCCATTATAAGGATTATCAAAAATACTTGAATTTATTTGTAAAATATCCATTT
Source organism: Bacteroidota bacterium (assembly GCA_020047935.1). Taxonomy (GTDB): domain Bacteria; phylum Bacteroidota; class Bacteroidia; order Bacteroidales; family JAIFNC01; genus JAIFNC01. The sequence continues at coordinate 2,694 of JAIFNC010000065.1, read as the reverse complement.
TATTATATTTTAATAATATCTCACCCTACGGGCGCGGCCCGAAGGGCCGACATTGCGCTTTACCCTTTGGGCCGCCCGCGGAGCGGGTATGAGATGAACAGAAGAAAGAATATAATTAACATTTATACCCTACGGGCGCGACCGCTTGGCAGCTTCGCTGCCCGCCCGACCGGCTTCGCCGGCGGGGCTGCTCCGCAGCCCAAGGGTCGCGGCGGCACCTACCCTACGGGCGGGGCCCAGCTTCGCTCGGTCGGGCCCACTACATAAGAGCGTCTTGTTGTATGTGTTTCGTGAGACTTGAGACTTAATTTCATCACGAATTTCAGACATTTTTGAGCAAAAAATCAATTTATGGAAATTTTCGGGTTAAAGATTAGTTTTTTTTTTAAAAATAGAAAAAAAAACTAATGGCTTCAATAAACAACCAAAAAACTAACGATATGGGCAAAACGAAAGCAAAACCAAAAATATCGCTCATTACCGGAGTAGGTGGGCAAGATGGTAGTTATTTGGCCGAATTATTATTGTCAAAAAATTATATTGTTCATGGATTATTGAGACACTGTTCAGTTAACAATAAACAAAGAATTCAACATCTTGAAAGTAATAAAAATTTTTATCTTCACTATGGCGACGTCACTCAATCAATATTGGCCTTAATTTCAGAAATAAAACCTCATGAAATTTATAATTTAGCTGCTCAATCATTTGTAAAAGCTTCTTTTGATATTCCTCGATATACTTTTGATTCAAATGCTACAAGTGTTTTAGATATTTTGGAATCAATTCGTGTTTTAGATCCGAAAATAAAATTATATCAAGCATCAACAAGCGAATTATTCGGAGACGCTCCTCCTCCCCAAAATGAATTAACCCCATTCAGACCAAGATCCCCATATGCTATTTCAAAATTAGCATCTTACTGGTCTGTTTGCAATTACAGAGAAGCTTATAACTTATTTGCAGTTAATGGAATTTTATTTAATCATGAAAGTCCAAGAAGAGGTGATTGTTTTGTAACTAAAAAAATATGCAGAGGTGTATCAGATATTGTGAAAGGAACGATTAATTTTATTGAACTTGGCAACTTAAACGCTAAACGAGACTGGGGACATGCTAGAGATTATGTTAATTGTATGTGGATGATGTTACAACAAGATACGCCGCAAGATTTTGTAATAAGCACGGGTGTTTCAAAATCTGTTCGGGAATTTGTTGAAGAAGCATTTGACAAAATTGATCTCAAAATTATTTGGAAAGGCGCCGGCCTCGATGAAGTCGGAATAGATCAACACTCAATTACAAGAATTAAAGTCAATCCAGTTTATTTCAGACCCACAGAAGTTGAATTTTTAGAAGGAAATTCGTCAAAAGCACAAAATATATTAAACTGGAAACCAAGTATTTCATTCAGAGATATGGTTGAAGAAATGATGTCGGTTGAATTAATGGAAGAATAAAAAAATATTTTTTATATTTCTTGAAAAATATTTTTTTATTCATTAATTTCCGCTTTAAATTCGCTTAAAAATTGTTGATTGTCTTTTAACACAAAAGAGATACATTTTTGCATAAAAATTTTACATTTAAATTGATTTTAAATTACCGAATCAACTAAAAAAATTAAAATGGCAACAATAAATAACGAAAAAACATTTGATGCTGAGCCGCAACCACCTTTGGTGACAGGGCCGCTCCGCGGCCCAAGCAGCCCCGGTTCTTTCAGCGCTCATAGTTTGGAGCCGCCAGGGCCGCTTGCGGTCCATTTAAATAAAATATTAACATACAACGACAAAAAAGTTCGCATCTTTGGAACAAATGACCGAGATTCGCTCGGCGGGACGCTACGCGTCCAAGATCCATGGTTTTGTGGTAGAGATGTATGCGAAATTTTGGAATATTCAGATTATCGTAAAGCTTTATTCAAATTTGTAGATGATGAGAACAAGAAAAGTTTAAAAAATCTAAGTGTTGCCGATCCGGCGATACCTAAAATTACTCATAATGAAGGTCAAATGTCTTATATCAATGAAGCTGGATTATACTCCCTTATTTCTGCATGCAAATTTCCTAATGCTAAGCCTCTCAAGGTCTGTATGGACCAATTTTTCTACAATTTGCGCTACAAATCTGGAATCATAGACATTTTCACCTTCATGAAGAACAAAAAAATTGCAATAGATGTGAACAGTCCGTGGTTCCAAGAACTGTGGTATCCAATTTCGAAACGAACGCATAGTATTCTTACTATGCGTCTTTTGGACTGGATGGGTTATGGTGGAGAATATTTCACGCAAAGACAGACTTTTATTAGACTTCTCGATAGCAACAAGATCCCGTACGAAGAAATTATCTATAATGATTCAAGATTTTTGAAACATCCTGTTTTGAAGAAAGAGATAGAACAAATAAATCCTAAAGTACTTCATCAAAAGAAATGGATTGTAATGGACGTTAGAAATTTCAAAAAAGCTGTTATGCGTTTAAATACCAAAAATGGAGAAACAGTACGTGATTATTATTTGAATTTAGAAGAAGTTTGTTTTGAATATGCAGAATATCAAGCTTCCTGGTTAGCCGAAAAAGCAGAACTAGAGCGAAAGATTTCAGACGAGAAGCTGGCGAAACAGATGAGAATGCTGTCAATTAAGGACAAAGAGTTTGAAGTAGAACACGTGGCGCGACAAAAAGCAG
>JAIFNC010000082.1 GCA_020047935.1 Bacteroidota bacterium | reverse complement strand
TGGTGGGCGTTGGGGCAGGCTACAAACTCGACGAATTTTTGGAGCTTGGTTTTCCTGCTTTTACGTTAATTTTTACCATTTTGGCTATTGTATTGGCAATTTATAAAGCAATAAAAGATTTTATTTAAATGCTCGATTTTTTAAAGAAACTCAGTCTGTTCTCAATCGTAGTTTTGGGTATTATCGGACTGTTATTTAATACCGTACTTAAAAATGCCTACTTGCCCGTAATGCCCTGGGTGTTTGCATTTGTAGTTATAGTTACGGCGTTGTTTCATTATTTTTTGGCGCAATCGGCAAAAAGTAATCCAAAACAGTTCGGCAATAAATATATACTGCTTTCAACAATAAAAATATTTATGTTTTTAATTTTTATTGTTGTTTATATGTTTTTTAACCGAGGTACTGCCATTAACTTTGCTTTATATTTTATGGCATTGTACTTTTTGTATACCGGTTTCGAACTATTTATAGTTCTGAAAACCTTAAATAAAAATTAGTGAAATTTAAGAAATTAGTTTATTTTTGTCGCAATATAAAATAAGCAAACTTATTTAATTACCATGGATTTAATGAAACGAATTTGGTTACTCGCTCTATTAACTATATGGTCGGTAGGCGTTTATGCCACCGAAGCAGAAAAGGATACCACCGTACAAAGTGAGCACGAAACTGCTAAGTTCGAGCCGGGTAAGTTTATTATTGAGCACATTAGCGATTCGTACGAGTGGCACATTCTTACTTACGGCCAACACCATGTAAGCATTCCGTTGCCTGTGTTACTATACAGCCAACATACAGGTTTTCATGTTTTTATGTCGAGTAAATTCCATCATGGTCAAGAACCGTATAATGGGTTTCACATTTCGCACGATGAACCGAACAAAGGAAAAATTGTTGAAGATGTAATGGGCGAAATGATAGTTCCTCTTGATATTTCGCTTACAAAAAATGTAGTTTCTATTTGGTTTAGCCTTATAATTATTACTGTTTTGTTTATATCCATTGCCCGAACCTATAAGCGTAATCCGGCAAGTGCTCCTAAGGGTTTGCAAAATGCGCTGGAAATAATTATCTTATTTGTTCGCGACGATATTGTAAAAGCTTCTATTCAAGGCAAAAAGCACGAAAAATACTTGCCCTTTTTGCTTACGCTTTTCTTTTTCATACTAATTAATAACCTATTGGGTTTGGTTCCAATTTTTCCCGGAGGTGCAAACGTAACGGGTAATATTGCAGTAACCATGGTGTTGGCGCTAATTACGTTTTTAATTACAACTTTTAGCGGAAATAAAGCCTACTGGTTGCATATTTTTAATGCACCCGGAGTACCTTGGTGGCTTAAATTCCCGCTGCCTTTAATTCCGCTTATCGAATTTTTGGGAATTTTTATTAAACCCTTTGTATTAATGGTGCGTTTGTTTGCAAATATAACTGCCGGACACATTATAGTACTTGGATTTTTTAGTTTAATTTTTATTTTCGGTAATTTAAACATGTTTGCAGGTTACGGAGTATCGGTTATATCTATTGCATTTACTATATTTATGACGGTACTTGAGTTATTGGTTGCATTTATCCAAGCCTATGTTTTTACCTTGCTTTCGGCAATATATTTTGGCATGGCAACCGAAGAACATCTTCATCATGAAGAACATCATCATTAAGAATTTTTATCAGTATTAAACATCAAACCATAATGCTATGTTAACTTTAGCTGTTTTATTAGAAGTTGCAGGTCTTGCAAATTTAGGTGCCGGTTTAGGCGCAGGTATAGCTGCAATTGGTGCCGGTCTTGGTATCGGTAAAATTGGTAGCAGTGCCATGGAAGCAATTGCTCGTCAGCCTGAGGCTGTTGGTGACATTCGTTCGAATATGATTGTTGCTGCTGCTCTTATCGAGGGTGTTGCATTCTTCGCAGTAGTTATTTGTTTTTTAATCTTATTTGTTTAAGATTTAAACTTTTATCGATTCGGCGGTAGGCCGAATCGATACTTTGTTTAATACGCACTATTAATAATAAAACGTAAAAAATGGAATTAGTAACCCCCGGCATAGGTATTTTGTTTTGGATGTTGTTGTCGTTTTCGGTGGTATTGTTTATACTCGGAAAATTTGCATGGAAACCAATTCTTAATTCCTTAAAAGAACGCGAAAACTCAATTGATGAGGCGCTTAGCTCTGCTCAAAAAGCAAAGGAAGAAATGTCGAAAATTAAGTCGGAAAACGAAGTAATTTTGGCTGAAGCTGCCGCCCAACGCGATAAAATGCTTAAAGAAGCAAAAGATATTAAAGAGCAAATAATTCGCGATGCAAAAGAGCTGGCTACCGGCGAAGCAACCAAATTGATTGAAAATGCCAAAGTAGAAATTGAAAATCAGAAATTGGCTGCACTTGCCGAAATTAAAAATGTGGTTGCAAGCCTATCGGTTGATATAGCCGAAAAAGTGATTGGCAGAGAGTTGGAAAATAAGTCGCAACAAATGGCTTATATTGAAGATTCGTTGAAGAAAATAAATCTTAACAAGTAATACATTGTAACCGAATGAACGACAGCAAAATATCGGTAAGGTATGCCAAAGCTTTCTATTCGTTGTGCGAAGACCAAAAGATTTTGGAAGCAGCAAAAAACGATATGACGCTTTTTTTGGAAATATGCCAAATGCCCGAAATAAAATGGCTGCTGAACAGTCCGGTTTTTACAGTTACCGATAAAGTAAATGCAATAAAAGCTGTTTTAAGCAATCAAGTAAATGCAGCTACTTTAAAGCTTATACTGTTTGTAATTGAAAACAAACGCGATTCGTATTTGCCAATTATTGCTCGCAATTACATTGGTTTATACAATAAAAATAAAGGTATTTTGCAATCTAAATTAATAACTGCCGGCGAAGTAGATGCCACGGTTATAGAAAAGCTAAAAACTTTTATTCGCGAAAAAATGAAAACCGAGGTTTCGTTGGAGCATGAAATTAAACCCGAAATTTTAGGTGGTTTTGTGCTTCGAATTGAAGATACGCAAATAGATGCCGGCGTTAAAAGTAAACTCAACCAAATAAGGCGAGCGCTTACTACCGGCGAATATGAAAACAAAATTTAGTATTAAATAAAGTAACCGCATATAGCTATGGCAGGAATTAAACCCGCAGAAGTTTCCGCAATTCTAAAACAACAGTTACAAGGAATTAAAACTGAAGCCGAACTGGAAGAAGTTGGCACTGTTTTGCAAGTTGGCGACGGTATTGCCCGTATTTACGGTTTATCGAACGTGCAAGCAAACGAAATGATTGAGTTTGATAACGGAGTTAAAGGTATAACACTTAACTTGGAAGAAGACAACGTTGGTGCTGTACTTTTAGGCTCGTCGGACAAAATTAAAGAAGGTGATACCGTAAAACGTACCGGAACCATTGCTTCTATTATGGTGGGCGAAGGTTTGCTGGGGCGTGTTATTAACACAATAGGCGAACCTATTGACGGTAAAGGCCCTATAGCCGGTCAATTATACGAAATGCCGTTGGAGCGCAAAGCACCCGGAGTTATTTATCGTCAGCCGGTTAACGAACCATTGCAAACCGGTATTAAAGCTATCGATGCCATGATTATACCATTATAAATCAGAAAGAATTTTACGACCGTGGCGAAACGGTGTATTGTATTTACGTAGCTATTGGTCAGAAAGGTTCTACCGTAGCAGGTATTGCAAAAACATTGGAAGAATACGGCGCACTTAATTATACGGTAATAGTTTCGGCTACTGCTGCTTATCCGGCTGCTTTACAATTTTATGCACCATTTGCCGGAGCGGCTATTGGCGAGTTTTTTCGCGACACCGGACGACCTGCTTTGATTATTTACGACGATTTGTCGAAACAAGCCGTTTCGTACCGCGAAGTTTCCTTGTTACTTCGTCGTCCGCCGGGCCGCGAAGCATATCCGGGTGATGTGTTCTATTTGCATTCACGCTTGCTGGAACGTGCGGCTAAAATTATCGACTCCGACGAAATTGCTCGTCAGATGAACGATGTTCCGCCTTCAATTAAACATTTAGTTAAAGGTGGTGGTTCGCTTACCGCTTTGCCAATTATCGAAACGCAGGATGGCGACGTTTCTGCTTACATACCAACCAACGTAATTTCGATTACCGACGGACAAATTTTCTTGGAATCGGGCTTGTTTAACTCAGGTATTCGTCCGGCAATTAACGTTGGTATTTCGGTATCGCGCGTGGGTGGTAATGCGCAAATTAAATCGATGAAAAAAGTGGCAGGTACCTTAAAACTTGACCAAGCTCAGTTTCGCGAATTGGAAGCGTTTGCTAAATTTGGTTCCGACTTGGATGCCGCAACCAAAAGCGTTTTGGACAAAGGTGCTCGAAATGTGGAAATTTTGAAACAAGGATTGCATTCGCCTTTAACGGTTGAAAAGCAAGTGGCTATTATATACTGCGGTACCAAAGGCTTATTGCGTAACGTACCGGTAAATAAAGTGCATGAATTTGAAGAAAACTATTTGGCTGTTTTGGATGCTAAGTACCACAGCGTTTTAGTTGATTTGAAAGCAGGTAAACTTACCGACGAAATGACGAAAGTACTTGAAACAGTAGCTGCTGAAACTGCCGCAGGGTATAAAAAATAAGATAATTGGAACTGAAAAGCTTCGAAATTCGGCTAAGAATGTAGATTTTTTCCGAATTTCGAAAATTTCAAACTAAAAATATAACCATGGATTTAAACGAACAATTTGAAAAGGCGGTTGCCGATGTACAGCAATTATCCGCTCGCCCGTCGAACGATAATTTACTGAAATTGTATGCTTTATACAAACAAGCTACCGAAGGTGATGTTACCGGAGAAGCACCGGGCGGGTTCGATTTTAAAGCCATTGCTAAATATTCGGCTTGGAAAGCTTTGAAAGGAAAAACTTCGGATAATGCAAAATCGGAGTATATTAAAATGGTTGAAACGCTTCAAAATAAATAAGTTCGGTTTAGTAAATTTGAAAAAATGGCTAATTTAAAAGAAATAAGAAATCGAATTACGTCGGTTAGTTCTACAAGGCAAATTACCGGTGCCATGAAAATGGTTTCGGCTGCTGCTTTGCGGAAAGCACAGGATGCAATTATTCAAATTCGTCCGTATGCAACCAAATTGCATCAAATTTTGTTGCATTTAAGTTCCAATGCCGAAGATTTGGAGTTGAATCCGTATACAAGAACTTCGAATCCGAGTCGCGTTCTTATGGTTTTGATAAGTTCGAACCGAGGGTTGTGCGGAGCATTTAATTCGAATGTAGTTAAAACCGCACATCGTTATATTGAACAAAATTTTGCCGAAGTCGATTCGAAAAAAATAGATTTCTTGCTTCTGGGCAAAAAATCGAACGATATGTTGAAAAATAAAGGTTTCAATATTATAGGTATACGAACCGATATGGCCGATAAACCTTCGTACGAGAAAGTATCGGAGTTGGCTGAGCAATTTATGACCGAATTTACTACCGGTAAATACGACCATATTGTGTTGGTTTATAATGCATTTAAAAATGCAGGTATGCAAATACTTACTGCGGAGCAATATTTGCCTATCCAAATTGAAAGTTCGGAACAAGCCGGCTTGCACCACGATTACATTTTTGAACCGGGCAAAGTTGAAATTATTAACGGTTTAATTCCTAAATCGCTTAAAGTTCAGTTATTTAAAGCAATACTCGATTCGGCAGCGGCGGAACATGGCGCTCGAATGACTGCAATGCACAAGGCCACCGATAATGCCACCGAAATGATTAAAGACTTAAAGTTGGTTTATAATAAAGCTCGCCAGGCAAGTATTACCAAAGAAATTTTGGAAATTGTTGCCGGTGCCGAAGCGCTTAAGCATTAAATTTTAGAATAATATACGTATTGCCCGAATTTGCTTGGACACTTTCGGGCAATATTTTTGAATAATGGATTTATTTAAGCATTTGCAATTTGCATTATTTGTTTTAACTTCAACGTTAGTTTTTATGGTTGAAAAAACTTATAAAATTATAAACTATGTGGCCATTTATTTCAGCATTTATTTTACGCTTTAGAGTTTCATTATTAGTAGTAATTTTGGCTTTTACCGCTTTTATGGGCTACAAAGCTGTAGGAGTGCAAATGAAGTATGAGTTTCCGCGCATGTTGCCCGACGACAATTTGGTTTCGGTTGAGCACGATGCCTTTAAAAAAATGTTTGGCGAAGATGGTAGCTTACTGATTTTGGGCGTTCGCGACTCGGCTTTTTTTACTTTGGATAGATTCAACGACTGGATTGCGCTATCGAAAAAAATGAAGCAAGTGAGCGGCGTAACCGGAGTTGCTACGGTAAGTAATGTAATTGAAGTTGTTAAAGATACAACGCAAAAAAAATTCTATTCGGCTAAAGTTTTTCCCGACAGGGTCGAAAACCAAGTGCAACTGGATTCGTTGGTATTAAAATTAAAATCGTTAAGCTTTTACAACAGTAAAGCTCGATTTTCAATTGTTGACAGTCTGCAATTATTTGCCGATACTTATGGTGAAAAATACGATGTAAAAATTCATTATTCCGGACTGCCATATACCCGTACTCGTATTGCCGAAATGGTTGAAAAAGAACTGGATATGTTTATAATATTGGCAGCCGTTGTAACTATTATCATCTTATTCTTATTCTTCCGTTCGTTTAAAGCAGTATTTGTGTCGAGTTTGGTGGTAGGTATTTCGGTTATTTGGTCAATAGGTACTATGGTGCTGTTGGGCTATAAAATAACCATACTTACCGGAATGATACCGCCTTTAATGATTGTTATTGGAGTGC
>JAIFNC010000076.1 GCA_020047935.1 Bacteroidota bacterium | reverse complement strand
TCTTGATTCTGTTAAAAATCGTAGTGCTTTTAGTATCTCTTACTTACTTTTATGTATTATGTCGAAATGTAAACTATTGTAAATAACCAAAATGGACATACTAACATTTGCAATATTTTTTTATAGTGCTTATTAACGACCAATGTTTTTGTTTTTAGTTTCTTTTAAAAGCTTTTTCTCATCTCCATCAAGTTTTCGTTGCAGTTTCTTCACATCTTCTGCCGGCGGAAGATTCTCCGGCACTATACCTCGTTGGGTAAGCATACTCCTTACCGCCAGATTGTTGTCAATATGTTCTTTCTCAATTTTTGTTTGTCCATATAAATCTTTGCTTTGCACATTCATTCCTGTCATTTCGGCTGCCAAATTTTTAGCAATTATGCTAATTGTCGGAAGAAAATCTGCAATTGGTATAGTTCCGGGAATTCCCATTTTACGTATTAGCATTTGGGTAGTTAATCTGAATAAAGCTTGGTCGCCTTTACTTCTAATCAAAGCAAAACCTTGGCTATCAACCCCACGCTCATAAAGAATCCCTGAAAGTTGTTTTTCTGTTTGGCTTAATTTCTCCCGAGCTTTTACCCTTTCATGTGCTAAAATTCGTAGTTCAACTAATTCTGCTCTACGTGTTTGCACTGCAAAATAGTTTTGAGCAAAAGCAATTTCTTCTTTTTTGCTATCGCCGTTTTGAGCAATCAAATAACAAGCATAACGAGTTAAAGCTAAATCAGTTATAGCCCTTTCTGTCTTTGAGCCAATCTCGACCATTTTCCTGATGTCGGGAAAATGGTTTTCTATTAATTCGCCTGCCAAACTGCAAGCATCTTTAGCTTTTTGAATTACCTTTTCAAAATTTTCCCATTTGCTGTATCCAAGCAATTCTTGTAATTCTCTTGCACTCCAACATTCTACACCTTCTAAATCTGAAGCTGCTGATTCAAATTGAGAAAACAAATTTTTAATTTCGTCCGATTTCATTTAGTCTTTTCTGGTATTTAAGAGAATTGATTTTACGGCTTGTTCGCGAAATGCAGCATATGACAATGCAGCAACAATATGTTCGTGGGTTATTTCCGTAAAATCTTCGGTAATTTCGTCGAAACTCATTCCGAAAGCCAGCCAAATCAGAGTATTTGTTGCTATTTTACGATTAAATCTATTAATTGTCGTTTATTTTTTTTAAAGAAAAAATTAAAGCCTTAAAACGTTCTCAACTTTTTTCGTACCTTTGCCATAACTCAATAGTTCAACCTAACAACATTAAAACTATGCGTAAACTACTTACTATTTTGCTTGCTGTTTGTTTTGCTTATCAAGCATATGCACAAGAAAAACGAGTTGCGTTGGTTATTGGCAATGCACAATACTCTATAGCACAGCTTAAAAACCCCGTAAACGATGCCTTTTTGATGGAACAAACCCTTAAAGATTTAGGGTTTGAGGTTTATAAAACCACCAATGCCACCAAAGCGCAAATGCTTACGGCTATTGATGATTTCAAAATGAAATTGGCAACTAACAATGTGGCACTCTTTTACTATGCCGGACATGGAATGGAAATTGGCGGCAAAAACTACCTGATACCTATTGATGCCAAAAACGTGGACGAAAACTCAATTCGCATCAGTTCTATTGATGTAGGTAGTATAGTGGAAGAGTTCGAAAATTACTCGAAAAACGTAAATATTGTAATATTAGATGCTTGCCGCGACAACCCGTTTCTGTCAGCTACACGAGGCAATCCGCGCGGATTTAAGGTTATTCCTGCGCCCGCAGGCACTATTATTGCTTTTGCCACTGCACCCGGCGCCGTGGCGCAAGACGGCGATGGGCAAAACGGTTTGTATAGTTCTAAATTGGCAGTTGAAATGCTTAAACCACAACGTATTGAAGACGTATTTATAAACACCCGCAATGCGGTGTTGGCAGTAAACCGAACTCAAAACCCACAAGAATGGTCGCAACTTCGAAATCAGTTTTATTTTAAGCAACCAACTAAAGAAGAACCTATATTTAACCCTGGCATCTCAGAAACCGCCGAAGGTAGCATAAGCATAGACAGCGAAATAGCCGGAACCCTGTATTTAAACGGCAAAGGCTTAGGCAACCTGCAAGCCGGCACCAAAGGCGCAAAGTTGGAAAAAGTTGCAGCCGGATCGCATACCATAAAAATTGTCGGTACCGAAACCTTTGAAACCACCGTAACCGTAAGCAAAAACCAAACGGCATACGTAACTGCCAAAAGCAAAGCTATTATAGACCTGCCTAATCAAATAATAGACCCGCGCGACAACAAAACCTACAAAATAGTGCAAATAGGCAGCCAGACATGGTTTGCCGAAAATTTGGCTTATGCCGGCAATAACAGTTTCCAAAAACAAATTACCTATAGCAGTATATGGAATAACAGATTATACAATGGCTGGTGTTATTACGATAACGATGCCACTAATGCTCAAAAGCATGGTATACTATACCAATGGGAGGCTGCTAAAAATGCATGCCCGCAAGGTTGGCACCTACCAAGCGACGACGAATGGAAAACCCTTGAGAAAGCTTTAGGCATGTCCCAAATCGATGCCGATAAAACCGGTTGGCGCGGAACAGTAGGCATATCGCTGAAAGTAACAAGCGGTTGGAATAATAGTGGTAATGGAACAAACGATAGTAAATTTAGCGCTTTGCCCAGTGGTTACCGTAGCAATATTGGTAGGTACTATGAATTGGATAATTATAGTTACTGGTGGAGTAGTTCAGCGAAAGGAGCAACAAGTGTTTGGTTTCGCTACTTATACTACGACCGCAATGGAGTAAACCGCAGTAGCTACGATGGTAGTTATGGTTTCTCAGTTCGCTGTATTCGGGATTAGATTATTTTAGCGGCAAGGTTTATATGAAAGCAGTAAAGGCTTGACTCAAATCAAACCCTCACTTGGTTTTCTTATGAATTGAGTATTGTTTTTTGTGATTTCTGTGGTTCAAAAAATCGGTGTTATTCAGCGTTTTAATCGTGTTTTTACGTGTTCTGATAAAGCTCAATAACCGGAAATTTCAACAAGTTCAATTTCGCTAATGTTTTTAAAATCGGCAATATTTATGGTAGCTATTTTGTAAATTTCGTTGCTAATAAATACCGAAACAATTTCTACATCATATACTCTGTTACCTTTTGGCATGTATTTATCAATCAGATTTTCAAAAATCGACAAGCTTTCTGCACTTGGAAATAAAACAGTAATGTTCGATTTTATTTCGTTATAAAACCCTAGCATAACCTCTTTTTCAATACCAAGTTTTGTGCATACCGAAATATATTCCGAAATGTTTTTTGAAGTCGTAAAAAGTTCATATTCTTCGTTTTGAAGAATATTTAAGCAAGCATCGTGAAATTGTGAATTCTTATCTAATGTATAGATAAAAATGTTGGTGTCTATTCCAATTTTAGTCATAAGCCAAGTCGCGTAAATTTAGGGTGTCGATATTTGGTTGTAAGTTTGCTTTGCCTGCAAAATTCCATTTTCGGTTTTTATCAATTTGTTTGACTTTTATTTCCTTAAGCATTTGCAAATAACTGCCTACTTGTTCGGGCGATTCCGATGCAAATTGCAACCAATTAACCAAGTTTAGTATATAACTCGGGTTCAGTTGGTTTTTGTTTATGGTAATTTATCGATTAGTATTACAAAGGTACATTAACGCGAGGTTATTTGCAACCCAAAACTTATTCTTCAGCATAAATTTTCAATTTGTAAGTTTATAAAGAATTAAAAGGTGAAATTTCAGTGTTTAAAACCATAAAAAGTTTCTTGTATAGAAGAAACTTTTTGTGTTAAATACTCTGAGCCTACTCAGTGTAAGAATTTTATAACACCGAGAACCACAGAGTAACCACTGAGTTTCACAGAGAAAAAGGCATTTTCATTGCTCAAACGACGGCAGGTTTTGCAAACGCTGCCGTGTTTTCGAAAATCATCGGCAGCGTTCATCATTCATCATTCATCATTTATCATTTATCATTACAATTCATTCCAGCTTTTTATCGCCAAGTCGTCCATTTTGTATTTTGAAAAGGCGTAAATGTATGCCGAAGCCAAGCGAGCGTTGGTTAGCAGCGGAATGTTGTAGTCAATAGCACTGCGTCGAATTATGTAATCGTTGGCAAGCTCGCCGGAACTAAGGTTTTTGGGTATGTTTATCACCAAATCGAATTGTCGGTTTTTGATAAAGTCGAGCACATTGGGCGATTTTTGTTCGTCGGGCCAATAAACGGTAGTGGTTTCAATGCCGTTGGCGGTCATGAAATCGGCGGTACCTTTGGTGGCGTAAAGGTTTAAGCCCATAGCACGCATTTTGCGGCACGAGTTTATCAGTTCAACCTTATCGCGCATAGGGCCCGACGAAATCATTACATTGTTTTTTGGTATTCGGTGCCCAACCGACAGCATGGCTTTGAGCAAGGCATCGTAATAATCGTCGCCAATGCAGCCCACTTCGCCGGTTGAAGCCATATCGACACCCAAAACGGGGTCGGCTTTCGAAAGGCGCGAGAACGAAAACTGCGAGGCTTTTACACCAATAGAATCGAGGTCGAACATCGATTTTTCGGGCTTAACATAGGGTTCTCCGATAATAATTTTGGTTGCCAATTCAATAAAATTGAATTTCGAAACTTTCGAAATAAACGGGAAACTTCGCGACGCACGTAAGTTACATTCAATAACCTTAATATCGTTGTCTTTAGCCAAAAACTGAATATTAAACGGCCCCGAAATGCACAACTCTTTGGCAATTTTGCGGGTAATTTTCTTAATTCTACGAACCGTTTCGAAATAAAGCTTTTGCGGCGGAAAAACCAAGGTTGCATCGCCCGAATGTACGCCGGCAAATTCGATGTGTTCGCTGAGTGCATAAGCCACCAATTCGCCTTTATCGGCAACGGCATCAATTTCAATTTCTTTGGCTTGTTCCAAAAATTCGGTAATAACCACGGGGTGTTGTTTCGAAACATTGGCGGCCAAGGTAAGGAAATGTTCCAACTCTTCCTTGTTCGAAACCACGTTCATGGCAGCGCCCGAAAGCACGTACGACGGACGAATAAG
>JAIFNC010000133.1 GCA_020047935.1 Bacteroidota bacterium | reverse complement strand
AACATGTTGAAAGAACTCCAAAAAATAACAGCCGACTATAAGAAACTCGAATTGCAGCATGTAATTGATTATGAGAAATTTTGCATAATTTCAATTGTATGGCACTCTACAAAAATTGAAGGTTGTTCGCTTACCGAAACCGACACCAAAGTATTGCTGGAAAACGATATAGTTGCTGCCGGAAAACCTTTGCACGACCATTTGATGATAAAAGATCATTTCGAGGCTTTTAATTATCTGAAAACACAAGCAACACTAAAGCGAAAATTGTCGATTGATTTTATTAAGGAATTAGGGGCTTTGGTGATGAAAAATACCGGGAGTGTAATAAACTCAGCTTTAGGTAGTTTCGATTCATCTAAAGGCGATTTGCGTTTGGTGCAAGTGTATGTTGATGTAAAGTATTTTCCGGATTACAACAAAGTTCCGGTTTTATTGGAAAAATTATGCAATTCGGTTAATGAGCGTATTGATAAAGTGAAAGGGAACGAAATTTTGCAATTAGCTGCCGATATTCACTATAATTTTGTAAATATACACCCTTTTGCCGACGGCAATGGCAGAACAGCCAGACTTTTAATGAATTATATTCAGTTATACCACAACGAACCGCTGATAAAAGTTTTTACCGAAGATAGAGCCGAATATATTAACGCTTTGAATGAAACCGAAAAACAAGGAAATCCGGAAATTTTTCGCAATTTTATAGCTAAACAAGAACTTAAGTTTTTAAAAGCCGAAATTGATAAGCATAAAAATTTGAATAAGGGTTTTACGCTAATGTTTTAAATCCAAGAGTATGTTTTCGGTATAACCGCAACTTGTCAATACAAATTTTCGGTAAATACTTTAATATGCCAAGCTTTTTTAAAAATGATGTATTACTTTTGCAGCCATTCATTCAAAATTCAATAATTCGTTAAAAAAGATGAACAAAGAAATTACAAATTTTATCGAAAAACATTTCAAACATTTTAATGCTGCCGCTTTGGTTGATGCATCAAAAGCTTATAATGAGCATTTGGAAAAAGGCAACAAAATGATGATAACCCTTGCCGGCGCTATGAGTACTGCCGAGTTGGGCAAATCGTTGGCCGAAATGATTCGTCAGGATAAAGTACAAATTATTTCGACTACCGGCGCCAATTTGGAAGAGGATATTTTCAATTTGGTTGCCCACGATTTTTATGAGCGTGTACCTAATTATCGCGATTTAAGTCCGCAAGATGAATTGGAATTGCTGAACAAAGGCATGAACCGTGTAACCGATACTTGCATTCCGGAAGAAGAAGCTTTCCGCCGCTTGGAGAAACATATTTTGCACGTTTGGAAAGAAGCCGACCGCAAAGGCGAGCGTTATTTTCCGCATGAATTTATGTACCAAATGATTCGTTCGGGCGTATTGGAACAATACTACCAAATAGACCCGAAAGACAGTTGGATGGTGCTCACGTAATTGAAAAAGATATTAATGTAGGTATTTTGAAAGTTGGTATCGAATACATGACTTTCTTGGCCGATTGGTACACCGATAACACAAAAGACTGTACCATAGGATTTTTCCAAATTGGTGGCGGTATTGCCGGTGATTTCCCAATTTGTGTTGTACCTATGTTGCACCAAGATTTGCAACGCCACGGTGTTCCGTTCTGGGGCTATTTCTGCCAAATTTCCGATTCAACCACCAGCTACGGCTCGTATTCGGGAGCAGTACCCAACGAAAAAATTACTTGGGGCAAACTATATACCGACACGCCTCGGTTTATCGTAGAATCGGATGCCACCATTGTTGCACCGCTTATGTTTGCTTACATTTTAGGTTGGTAACAATAAATTTGAAAAATAGTTAATTTGAAAATGCGGTAATTAGAACTACCGCATTTTTTCATTAAGCACATTACCACATTATTCACGTTACTGCATTAAATTGCGTTCAGTGCTTTTTCAAAAATGGCTTCTATTTGTTCGTACGGTTCAATGCCTACCGAAAGCCTTAGCATACCGGGCAGCGGATATTTTGCGCCCCAAACAGCCGCAACCGGCAAAACAATGGTTTCGGCATGCCCAAGCGTTGGAATAAGTGCCAATTCGCCCGCAGTGGCAGCTAAAAACTTATTCATTTTGTCGGCCTTTTCTTCGTTGTGTTTTCCTTTTAAATCGAAAGTAATCATTCCGCCAAAGCCCTTATTTCCAAATATTTTAACGGCATTTTTATACGTGCTGTGCGAGCTTAAACCGGGGTACAACACATCTTCAACAGCCGAATGGTTTGCCAAAAATTTAGCCAATTTCATTCCGTTTTCCGAATGTTTGTTCATACGTAATTCAAAAGTTTTTAGCTGTGTACCAAGTCGGTATGCATCGTCGGGGCTAAGCATATGCCCGGCCCATTTGCGGTATTCAATAGCCTCTTTAAGCCATTCAGAATCGTTGCCGCACACAACTCCGGCCGAAATATTTCCGTGTCCCGACAAATGTTTTGTGGCGCTGTGTATTACCAAATCGGCGCCGTCGGATAGCGGTTTCCAGAGAAGGGGTGTGGCAAAGGTATTGTCGATAATAATTTTGGCATCGTATTTACAATTTCAGGCTTATGAACTTGCAATAAATTTTCGAGCAAGCTTAAGTCGTAAATACCTTTATCGCTCGAAAATCGAATGCATTCAATTCCGCGACGGGCAATTAGAACTTTATCGATAAATGAATTTGTTCCACCATAAATATCGGAGAAAAATAGCCATTTGCGGGTGTTTTTTCCTTTCTGAAACAAACTTAGCGCAATATCAATAGCCGCCATGCCCGACTCGCAAAGCAATGCCCAATGGCTTTGTTCAATGGCTGCTAATTGTTTTTCGACCGCTACCACGGTTGGGTTTCTATACCGCGAATAGATGTAATTTTCAGGCTCTTGCGGATGATTTATTTCTTCTGCAAAGGCATTAACGGTTGTTTCAACATTGCTTAAATTAAAGGCAACTTCTCGATAAATAGGGGTTTCGTGAGCGTTTACTTGGCGTTTCATAGGTTATAAAGTTTATTGCTGTCAGGTTACTAAATAATTAAAATTCGACCTGCAAGTTACAAGCAATTTGGCAAACTATGAAACGCTTTGCAAATATTTTACAATTTAATCAATTAAGGCTATTCCGGCAGCAAATCGTCCGGTTATGCCTTTATCTTTGCGCGACGAATAGTATTTGTCGGAATTTGCAAAGGTACAAATACCGCTAACTTCAATATTTTCGGGCGTTACTCCGGCTTCAATAAGTTGGGTTTTATTGGATGTCCATTGGTCGAAATGGAATTTGCCGGTTTTTTCGTTGAATTGCAAGAAGTTACGTTTTCTGCCTCGGTATTTTTTAACGGCATTGATAACTTCGGTGCCAATTTCGTAATTTTCGACACTTATGGAAGGACTAATTGCAACCAATAAGTTGCTTGGGTTGGTTTTATACACAATTTGCATGTGCTTAACCGTTTTTGCTGCAATACGTTTTAGTGTGCCCCTCCAACCTGCGTGCACTGCCGCAATGGCATTGTTTTCAGTCGGTATCCTTAATTGCTTCCGAACTATCGTAAATACCTCTACCGGCATCGTGCTTTGTAATTTCGGTTACTGTATTTTCCTGAATTTGATTGCAAAAAACAAACTGTTCGAGTGGCATCTGCACCATTTCAGCTAAAATAATTCGGTTTTCAATCACATTTTCAACAGAATCGTTTACATGCAGACCAATATTCAAGCCTGCAAATTTTTCGTTGCTTATGCCGCCTACGCGGTTACTTACAAAATATTTAATTTTGCTGTGCTTTTTAAAAATATCAAAAATTTCAGTTTCAGTTTCAATAGTTTGGTTTTCTTGCAATTGCATGGCTTCACGATTTAATTGTTTGGATTCATTTATTAAACTGTCGTAAATATACGATTTTTAAATGAAACAAAACAACTATTCTACTAAAATAATTTTAAATTTAACAATATATAGTTAAAAATATTCTAAAAGTTTGAATAGTGTAATATTTATATATACTAAGTTTTCTTTTTATATTAAAGTCTTTAATTTATGACTCGGAAGCATTACTTAAAATTACAATTTCATCGTGCGAAAAAATTTCGTTTACATTTAGTACCAGTACAAATCGGTTGTCGAGTTTTACTGCACCTTGCAAAAACTGAATGTTGTACCCGGCACCAATTTCAGGGATAGGAACAATATCTTTATCGTCGAAGGTTACCACATCGCGAACGCCGGATGCAGTAGTTCCAATTTTCATTTGTTTACCATTTACATTAACTTCCATTACTATAACATTCCGCTCATTTACCGAGTTTTCGTTTAAATTAAACTTTTTAAACGTATTAACTACCGGAATAATTTCGCCCCTAAAGTTAGCAATACCTTTAATATATTCGGGTGTTTTAGGCACTTCTGTTATACTTACATTTTGAAGTACTTCAAGCACAAAGCTAACATCTACAGCAAAAAGTTCTTTATTTAAAACAAAGGTTAAATAGGTTATTTGGTCTTCGTTTTCTTCCATTGTATTTATTTTTATATAGTTACGAAATTATTGGCGCTTTTAAACGAACCAATTAATTTGTTGGTATCCAGAATTAATGCCAGCTCGCCATTGCCTAAAATAGAAGCCCCCGATAAAAAGTCTAAATTTTTAAATACATCGCCCAAAGGCTTAATTACTGCTTGGTGTTCGCCCAAAATGGTATCAACCAAAATGGCAATTTTTCGGTCGTTATTCGAAATTACAATAATTTTTGCATCAACCGCATTATCGCCTGCAATACTAAATTCATCGCGCAAGCTTATAAACGGAATTAGCCTGTTGTCATATTCAACTTGCTTGCGATTTAAGCCCGAAAGCGGCTTATTTAAAAGCATTTCGCAGGTTTCAACTGCAGCTATCGGAATAAGAAAATTCGTTGTGCCTGTTTTTACCAACAAGGTATCTATTATCGAAAGCGTTATGGGTAGTTTCACGGTTATCGAAGTTCCCAACCCAACTTCAGAATCTATTTCAATTTCGCCGCGCAATTCCGAAATTATTCGTTGAACTGCATCCATACCCACGCCACGACCCGAAACCTCGGTAACCGTTGTTGCGGTGCTAAAGCCGGGTGTAAAAATAAGTTCGAGCAATTCGGTTTTCGATAGTTTATCGGTTGGCTGAATAAGTTTTTTCTCAATAGCTTTGAGTCTAATTTTATCCGGATGAATACCGGCACCGTTATCCTGAATTTGGATAAATACTTGTGAACCTGAATAGAATGCCAAAAATCGAACGGTGCCGGTTTCCGGTTTACCTTTGGCAAGTCGCTCTTCAGGCTGCTCTATACCGTGGTCAATGGAATTACGAATTAAGTGCATTAGCGGACTTTCTAAGTTCTCAATTATGGTTTTGTCTAATTCCGTATCGGCGCCTTCCGAAATAAATTCGATTTTTTTACCCAACGAATTCGCTAAACTACGTGTCATACGTTTTAAATTTACCAAAATCGATTCTATTGGTATAAGTCTTATATCCAATACATTATCTCTAAATTTATTGGTTAGTTTCGACATTTCATCTACCGCACTTGTCAACAATTCGTAGTTTTGCTCTAAATCAATTAAGCTTATGCGCGCTTTAATATTTACCAATTCGCTAACCAAGTTCATCAATTCGTCGAGTTTTTCCGATTCAACCCGTATTGAAGTGCGTTGCAAGGGCGCAAAAACAACTTGTTCGTTTTTTATATCAACTTCTTTTATAGGCGCAGGTTCATGTATTTTATTTACAAACGGACTAATTTTTTCGAAAGTTGCCTTAATTTCTTCAATTTTCGACTCGATATTAAAATCTTTGCTGTATTTCAAAAAGTTATCGAGGTGCTTTTCTAACATAGGTTTGCAACCTTTAGTAACCGATTTGTCGTAGGTGTAAATATCAAATTCATCGTCGAGGTAGAAAATAAAAACATCTTCAATTTCCGATTTGTCGGAATTTGTAGCCAGAAAAAATTCCCAAAAAGCACTGCTTTCCTTTAATTTTTCTTGCTCAACCAGCGGAATTTCGCCGGTATGCACTATATATTCCAACTTACCCAAAGCTGCAATTTCGTCAACTACACTTTGCGGGTTGATGCTGCGTTTATAAATATCAATATCCGGATGCAGCAATACATAGTAGCAATTTGCTTTATATTCTTGGTTTGCTGCATTTTCATCGGTTCCGGACTCATTGTCCATACCTACGTCCAATTCGTTTAAAATAGCAGCAATTTCGTTTTTATAAACCGACTCATCGGTTGCCGAAAGTAATTTTTTCAGCAAGTCGGCAACTTTGAAACTCAGGTCAATAATATGCTTACTAATGGTAAGTTTCCCGTTTCTAATCAGGTCGTAAATTGATTCGAAGTGATGTGTCAGATTTTCAACTGCATCAAAGCCATACATTCCGGCGGTACCTTTTAAGGTATGCATCGTTCTGAAAATATCAACTGTTATCGATTTATCGGATTTGTGTTCCTCTAACATTAACAACGAATTTTCGAGCTTCTGAAGCAGTTCCAATGCGTCGGCTATAAACTTTTGCTTAAATTGTTCCATTTAAAAAACGGGTATAAGTTTATTATTGATTCAAGCTTTTCTCTACAATTTTTAAGAATCGATCCATTTTAAATGGTTTTTGAATCCAGCCGGTAACTTGTGCTGTTCGAGCCAAATCTTTTTTCTTTTCATCGGTATCGGTAGTAAGAATAAGAATAGGAACATACTTGTATTTTTCGGTTTGACGAACAAAAATTGAAAAATCCAGTCCGTTCATTATAGGCATATTGTAGTCGGTAATTATTAAGTCTATCCGCGAACCGTCTAAAAAACGCTTTGCGTCTTCACCGTTTTCGCCTACCAAAACTTCGTATCCGCTGTTTTCAAGCGTAAATTTTACTACAAAACGTGTATTTTCAAAGTCGTCAACTATTAGAATTCGTTTCTTGCTCATTGTTTAACAAATTTAGTTTTTTCAAATAGAAGTTCAATTTATCTAAGGTAAATGGTTTCGAAATCCAACCGTCTACTCCAACATTATAGGCATTTTCAATGAAAACTGAATCGTTTTTTGCACTAAAAATGATAATTGGAATTTTTTTAAACGGTTCCATGGCTTTAATTTCTTTTGCAAATTGTACACCGTTCTTTTTAGGCATCAAAAAATCGACCAAAATTAAATCGAAGGATTGTATAACCAATATTTCTAATGCCGATTCCGGCGTTTGAACACCAACAACCTTATAGCCTTCGTCTTCCAACATTGCCGATATGGTTTCAATGCTTATTCTGAAATCGTCAATGAGCAAAATATTATTAATTAGTCCTGATTTCATTTGTTT
>JAIFNC010000050.1 GCA_020047935.1 Bacteroidota bacterium | reverse complement strand
TAAGTTGCAACGAAAGTTGACTGATTGTAGTTTTTAGTAACCTTAATTCGCGATTTTTACGGTTATAATTTCTATGAAATAAAAAAATCATTAGTAAAATAACGGTCAAAAAAAGCAATATAATAAGTAATATGTCCATAAAAAAAGTGCAAACAGCATTAAATTGTCGATTGGTAAATTTAGAACAATTATCGAGTTTTAAAAATTATTCCTGCGTATTATAAAACATATATGCCGAAACAAAATTACATAGGAATGCAAATAAATATTTTTTTTTCGGAAAATTATTGCTTAACTTGCCTTCAAACTTAACCTATGGAGTCGAACAAATATGCACTTTGGGGCAAAATAATACTTATTCCGGTTGCTTACGGAGTACTGCTACGAGTTTTTTTTGGAATTAACACTTGGGAATCGATTTTTTCGGTAATGAGTGTTACTTTTTTACTTATGCTGCCTTCAATTGTAGGAGGTTTAACCGTTTATTTTTCGTCGGAAACCAAAGCACGAAGTCTGTCGTACCGAATTCTTATGCCGTGGGTAACTATTATGGGTTTTATGGTAGTTACTTTGTTTTTTGGAATTGAAGGTTGGGCTTGCTGGATTATGGTGTTGCCTTTGTTTTTTGTTGCCGCTTCCATAGGCGGAGTTATTGGCGGATGGTTAAAAATTAGAAATATCCAAAAGCGCAACCGAATGTATTTGTCGTTTATTGCGTTTTTGCCATTTATAATTGCCTTATATTGATATTGAAGCACCGGCCGAACCAATTTGGGCAAACCTTACCCGTGTAAGCGAAATTGACCAAAAAGACGATACCGGTTGGCTAACCCGTTCGCTGGGTTTTCCAAGGCCGTTAAGGGCAGAGCTTAATTACAACGGAGTAGGAGCCTACCGCGAGGCAATTTTTACCAACGGACTTATTTTTCACGAAACCGTGTTGGACGAGCATGTGGTAGTAGGCGGTAAATTTTTCGATGTACTTACCGGCACCTACCAATTAGAAAAACTGAATGAAACTACCTACCGTTTGCATTTGTACAGTTTCTTTAAAATGAATACCACCTTTAATTTTTATGCAAGTTGGTGGGCAGGACAAATTATGAACGATATTCAGGTAAATATTTTGAAAATTATTAAACAACGTGCCGAAAATACTTTTTTTATAACCGATGTTTTTAGTTTGAAACGATATACGGGCAACCAGTTGGCGGTTTTTACCGAATGCGACCAGCTTACCACCGAAGAAATGCAGCAGATTGCACGCGAAATAAATTTTTCGGAAACTACTTTTATTACATCGCTAAAAGAAGACGGTGCATACAGGGTACGAATTTTTACGCCAACCTCCGAAGTCGATTTTGCCGGACACCCAACCTTAGGCACTGCGTACATATTGCGCAACTATTTTGAACTGAATGCTACCGACAACATTGTGCTTAACCTTAATGTAGGCAAAATTGAGGTTAATTATAAGCAGCAAGTATACTGGATGACGCATCGGCAGCCGGTGTTTGGCTCGCATTGCGAACACAGCGAAATGGCGGACATCCTTAATTTATCGGTTTCGGAAATCAATACCAATTTGCCAATACAAGAAGTTTCAACCGGTTTGCCGTTTACTATTGTTCCGGTAAATAGTTTGGAAGCATTGAAGAAAATAAAAGTTGAGGTCGATAAACTCTATAAACTGTCGGAACGCGGACTTACCAAAGGTATTTTAGCATTTTGCCCCGATGGTTATATGGAAAACCAAGATATAGCAAGTCGCGTATTTGTGTCGCACCTCGGCATACCCGAAGACCCTGCTACCGGAAGCGGTACCGGCTGTTTGGCAGCTTATTTATTATATCATAATTTTATGAGCATGCCCGAAATTAAAATTACCATTGGGCAAGGCTACGAAATCGGTAGGCCTTCGGAATTGTACATTGCTGCAAAAGCCGACAAAAACCAATACGATATTCGCATAGGCGGCAAAGTGTTTGAAATTGCGCAAGGAGAATGGTTTTAAGCAGTTTTTTAATTCGTCGGGCGAGGCGCAATGCTTAGCCCGGCGAATTAAAAAAATGACTGAACAGCGTAGCCATCACCGAAGGTAATTGACTGAACGGCGTAGCCTTCACCGAAGGTAATTAACCCAATTAACTTAATTGACCAAATTGACTTAATTGTATTACCGCATTACCAAATTACCATATTTTATCCTCCTGAAAGTTTGCCGGGTACTCCGGGAAATTGTTTTTTATCGCTATCCGGTTTGTTTTGATGATTATCAAAATGTTTTTTACCTCCATCCGGATTGTTTTGATGATTATCAAAATGTTTTTTATCGCTATCCGGTTTATTTTGATGATTATCAAAATGTTTTTTATCGCAATCCGGTTATTTTTGGTGTTTAGCAAGAAAAATTTTAGCTTTACTCGAACGCGGATGACTCAGATTTGCAACGCGGATTTTTTATTGAAGTGCTTAGCAGTTCCAAACTGCTTAGCACGTTTCGACGTGGGGGCTACGCCGTTCAAAATTCAAACAAAGGTTTTGCGAAAAAATAATAGAAGTGTTTTTTGTTTTTACAAAAACATTTGTTATTTTTACAAAAGTATATTTTATGCATTTTTTCAAGGAAATGGTGCATACCATATCAGGAAATAACCCCCACTGTAGCGTTGGGGTTACTGAAATGTTATGGCTAATAAAAATTTTGACAAAGATTAAATAATGGTAGATAAACTTTCAAATACTGAATTATTAGAAAAAGTATGGAATTCATCAATTGACGGAATGGTGCTTTCTGATAAAAATGGGATTGTCATAAAGGCAAATCAACAATATTATAATATTTATGGTTATTCTGAAAATGAGATTGTTGGACAAAATTTTGCAATCATTTTTTCGGTTGAACAAAGAGAAATTGTAAATCAACAATATCAAGAATTATTTAATTGTCAGGACATTCCACCAAAGTTTGAAAGTCAAATTCAGCGTAAAGACGGAACTTTTAGAATAGTATTATCACGTATAGAATTTATTTACCATAACAACGAAAAAATAGCATTGCTTTCTGTAATTACCGATATTACAGAACAAAAAAATTATGAAAAGCAAATATTAGAGCAAAATGAAATATTAAAACTTGCTTTTGATAATGAAAAAGTTGCGTGGTGGGATTGGGATTATGAAAGCGGAAATGTTAAATATAGTCCAAATAAAGCAACTATTATTGGCTATTCAGTTGAAGAATTTCCGATAAATGTTTACAAAATTTGCGACTTAATTCACCCAGACGATTATGAACCAACAATGAAATTAATGGTCGAACATTTGCAGGGGAAGAAACAGTATTACGAAGTAATTTATCGAATTAAAACAAAAACAAACACATATAATTATTACTACGATTTTGGAAAAATAATTGAAAGAACATCGGACGGAAAACCTAAACGTCTTTTTGGTATTGTATTTAATATCAATCAACAAAAGGAAATTGAAATTCAATTAAGTCAAAGCGAAGAAAAATATAAATTAATAGCAGAAAATACGTCAGATGGTATTTTCATTGCAGATGCAAATGGTAAAATAACTTATGTTTCAGTATCTTACTGCAAACAATTAGGTTATACAGAGCAAGAAGAATTATTAAATACAACAAAAGAAATTTATAATTTAATTCACCCTGATGAACGAGATGAATTATTTTCAAAAATTTACAAAGAGATTGAAGAACAAAAAACAGATTTAATCTACAATTTTCGGGCAAAACACAAAAACGGTCATTATATTTGGCGAGAAGACCACGCAAAATATAATTACGATAAACAAGGAAAATTACTTTTTTCAACCGTAATTTGCAGAGATATAACGGAGCGCAAAACATATGAAAACGAACTAATTGCATCAAAAGTAAAAGCAGAAGAAAGTGACCACTTAAAATCAGCATTTTTGCGTAATATTTCACACGAAATTAGAACACCAATGAACGCAATATGCGGTTTTTCAGATATGTTGTTAAAACCTAACTTGTCATACGAAAAGCAAAAACAATTTACTGATATAGTTCATAAATCTGTAAATCAATTATTAAGTGTTATTGAAAATACAATTACTATCTCACATATAGAAACTAATCAATTAAAAATAAACACGATAGAATTTAATCCGAACAAATTGATTTTAGAATTATTTGATGAATACGAACTACACAAAACAAAAATAGAAAAAACACATATTGAATTACAGCATAAAATTGATAATCAAACAAGCATAGTTCTAATAAATGATTATTCGCGATTAAAACAAATATTCAAAATTCTAATTGACAATTCGTTTAAATTTACAGAACAAGGTAAAATTGAATTTGGGTATTCAATAACTGATAATCAAATTAATTTTTATGTAATTGACACAGGATTAGGAATACCAAAAGACAAACAAGAAATTATTTTCAAAAGTTTTGCCCAAGCCGATGACACAATTAGAACACTTTTTGGCGGTGTTGGCTTAGGATTGTCAATTGCAGTTGGATTGATAAAACTAATTGGCGGACAATTAACAATAAATTCAGAAGAAAATAAAGGAACAGAAATAAGTTTCAGTTTGCCAATTGAAAATATAGAAAGTTCAATAAATCAAAATATTGAACCAAATAAGAAAGGATTGGAAAATTCAATAATTTTAGTTGCCGAAGACGAAGATTTTAATTTTGATTATATTGAAGAATTATTATCAGAAACGAATATAAAAATTGTTCGTGCAATAAATGGACAAAAAGCAGTAGAAATTTGCAAAAGTCAGAACGTTGATATAATTTTAATGGACATAAAAATGCCAATAATGAACGGATTTGAAGCAACAAATGAAATACGAAAATTTAATAAAACCGTGCCAATAATAGCACAAACAGCATATTCATACAAACGAGAAGATTGTATAAATTCAGGTTTTACAGATTACATTGCAAAACCATTTAATGACGAACAATTGATCAAAATTATTAAACAATATATTGATAATGAATGAATTAAATAGCCATAA
>JAIFNC010000131.1 GCA_020047935.1 Bacteroidota bacterium | reverse complement strand
GCAATACCGCCGGCAATAAAGAGCAAGCTTTTTCCTTTCCACTCATCCAACGGAAAAACATTGCCGTATGGGCCGCGGAAACTCATGGTATCGCCCACGTCTAAATTGGCCAATGCGCCGGTTACTTTACCGGTTTGGCGGAAAGTACATTCAATATAATCTTTTCGGGTTGGCGACGAAGCGATGCAAAAGGTACTTTCGCCTTCGCCAAAAACCGAATATTCTGCAAATTGACCGGCTTTAAATTGAAAATTTTCGCCTTCTTGGCTATTCGCAAATTTTAAGCGGAAAGTTTTTACCAAAGGTGCTTCGTTGGTAATACTTTCAATTTTCATTAAATACGGAAGGTATATGTTTTCTGAAGCCATTTTATAATTCGTTTACAGTTTGTAAATGTTCGATAATGTTCATGTTCACCGGGCAAACTTTAGAGCAACGTCCGCAGCCTACACAACCAAAAACATGTTCGCGTTTTGGCATATAGCTGAATTTATGATAAATACGCTGTCTCCAACGTTGGCTTTGAACTTCGCGAGGGTTGTGCCCCGAGGTATGAAGGGTGAAATTTCCTAAACCGCACGAATCCCAGCATTTGTATCGGAAACCCGAACGGCCGTTGTCTTCGTCCAAAATATCGAAACAAGCGCAAGCCGGGCAAACGTAAGCGCAGGCACCGCAACCAATGCAATGCAACGATTGTTCAACCCAAGTTTCGTGGTTGAATAACGAGCCCAGTTTCTCTTGAATTTTGGTGTTATCGAATTTGGGTTCAACTTTTACCAAAAATGGGGTTTTATCCATTTCGGCAGTGTTTTCGAACAACGATTCGTTTGCTTTTATTAGATTTTTACCTTTTTCGGTCAAAATTTCGGCATAAAAATCGCCATTTTGAACGGGCGTAAGTAAAATATCGCTACCGTTGGTACTTCCGGGGCCAAAACCGTTCGAAGTACAGAAACAATTTTCGTCGCATTTGTTGCACGAAATGGTTACAAAGGTAGTTTTATCGTATCGGGCGGTAAAAGGTAAATCTTTGTTGTCGGTTTCAAAAATAGCTTTCAATGCCAAAATACCAACTGCATCGCAAGGTCGTTGCCCAATAATTACCGTTTCGGGTAAGGCATTTGGGTCAAAATCTTGCAAAGTAATGCTCTGATCTTTTTCTTTGGTATATCTGAAAACTTTATGATATCGAGGAAAGACAATGTCTTTGGTTGATTGATTGCTGTTTATGTAATCAAAAACGATATCTTCGAATGTTGAAACTTTGGTAAATTCTACTTTTTTACCGTTGTTTTTCGGCGCATAAATAGTTTTTCCTTGTCCTTGCAGGCTCTTGAAAAAACTCTCGAACGACGATTTTTTTAGAAGCTTTGTCTCAGTCATTGTCTTTATTTAATAAAGTTTTCTTTATCATTCGGTTTGTAAGTAGATAAGGTCGAAGGCATTGCCATACTTAACCCTGCCACAGCAGAGAAATTTATTTTGGCTTCTTCCGACGCTTTAAAAGTTAGCAGATGAATCGGTAAATCAACCGGGCAAGCTCTTCCGCATTCGCCGCAATTTACACAACGACCTGCCAAGTGCATGGCACGCATTAAATGCCATTCGATATTTCCTATTTCGGTTGAAGGCACCGAAACCCATTGCGGTTGGTTATAATCGACCATGCAGCGATTGCAGTAGCACATTGGGCACGACGAACGGCAAGCATAGCATTTAATACATTTCGAAAGTTCGGCAGTCCAGAAATTCCAACGCTCGCTTATACTCATGGCATCAATTTTAGCCATCAGTTCTTTATCGCTTTCGGTAAGTGGCTGAACGCCATTTGCTAGAAAGTTTTCAAGGGTTCTGTAAGTCGGGAATTCCAAGAATTTGCCTTCAAGCGTAATACCCAAAGTAAGCACGTCGTCTTCTTTCAGCTGATTTTCAGAACATAATTGCAAAATAGTTCGCATTACCGGAACGCTTGCAACAATGGCAGCCTTTCCGAAATGCTTAACTTCGTGCTTGGTTAAATACACCCCTATATTTTGCGTACAACGCTCATCGTAAATCAGTTTGTCGGCATCTTCAGGTTTTCTGACAAAAATTGCCTTCACCTTTTTGCCATATCCTTCGCCGTAACCAATAACCACATCCACGGTTTTGGCTTCCAAAAGCTGTTTTGCTCTTTTTCGTATATCTTCCATAACCTAAATCTCCGAATCTTTGAATTTAGTAGCCGTACTGTAATATGCCTTGTTTGGGCCCAGTTCCATAATTTTTTCGGTAGTTGTATTTACTACCTCAGCCCAACGTGCGCCTTCTGCTGCCGAAACCCATGTAAATTGTACACGGTTCATGTCAATTCCCATAAAATCGCTCAACGAACGGAACATCATCCACCTGCGACGCGCATGAAAATTGCCCGAAGTGTAAGTCGATGCGACCGGTACAAGGAAGGCGTATAATTTTAACGTTTGTGGCATATTTTATTCTGCTGGTGCCTGTTAAATCGGCGCCTGCATAAGTACACCAATTACAAACAAAAGCAACTATTTTCGGTTCAAAAACTTCCATATTGAAGAAATTTTAATCTAATTAATAACTAACAATTAACCATTAACAATTAATCTAAATATCGTTTAGCATTGCAAATACTTCCGAGTACACTTGCTGGTCGGTAAAGCCTTGCAAATCAATTGATTTAGAGCGGCATAAAGCCACGCAAGTTCCGCAACCTTGGCATAAGCCCGGGTTTACTCTGGCAAGTTCTTTCAACACCTTGCCGTCGCGTGTTTTAATTTCCTCTTTTTCAATGGCATTGTACGGACAAACCGGCTGACACATAAAACACCCCACGCAAGTAGAAAATGCCGGCGGCGAAATTCTGTTTACCACCGCAATAATAGGTTCGCGAGTAATTTCTTTTTGTGCAAACATGCCCAACACTTTAGCTGCCGTACCCGAAGCTGCCGAAACAGAATCCGGAATATCTTTGGTTGTTTGGCAAGCACCGGCCAAATAAATACCGGCGGTATTGGTTTCAACAGGTTTCAATTTGGGGTGTGCTTCAGCAAAAAACTTATGCTGGTCGTACGATACGTGTAAGGTTTGTGCCAATTCTTCAGCACCTTCGTTCGAAACACCTGCCGTTGCCAACACTACCATATCGGCTTCAATTAACACCGGTTTGCCGCCCAATAAGGTATCGGCACCGTAAACCAACAGTTTGCCGTTTTTCTCAATCACTTTCGAAACACGACCGCGAATGTATTGTACTTCGTCTTCAACTTGTGCTCTGCGAACAAATTCTTCATAGTTTTTGCCACCTGCACGAATATCCATGTAGAAAACAATCGGGGTTCCGTCGTGCACTTTATGCTTGTACAACATAGCATGTTTAGCGGTGTACATACAGCAAATTTTCGAACAATATTCAATACCTTTTGCAGGGTCGCGAGAACCGGCGCATTTAATAAATACTATTTTCTTCGGAATTTGACCATCGGAAGGACGACGAATTTCGCCTAAAGTTGGGCCTGAAGCCGAAGCCAGACGTTCGAATTGAATACCGTCCAATACATCTTTGTATTTTCCGTAGCCGTATTCGGGGAAGAAATCGGTTTTCTTTACATCGAAACCGGTGCAAATAGTAACCGAACCTACCGGTATTTCAATTATTTCGTCAGGTTGGTCAAATCGGATTGCTCCGGGTAAGCATACCTTTTCGCAAATCTTACATTTGCCGGTTTTATAATAAGTACAATTGTTTTTATCGATTACAGGCTTATTCGGAACTGCCTGAGGGAACGGAATATAAATAGCAGTACGTTTTCCTAAACCGCGTTCAAATTCGTTCGGAATTTTCTTTTGCGGACATTTATTCCAGCAAGCACCGCAACCGGTACATACATCTTCGTCCACACTGCGAGCTTTTTTCTTTATTTTGGCTACAAAGTTGCCCACAAAACCATCTAAACCAATAACTTCGGCATAGGTTATAAGCCTAATATTCGGATGCTGATACACCTCCACCATACGAGGGGTAAGAATACACTGCGAGCAGTCTAAGGTTGGGAAAGTTTCCGATAATTGCGACATGTGACCGCCAATGGATGGTTCTCTTTCAACCATAACCACTTGATGTCCACCGTTTGCAATATCCAAGGCTGCTTGAATACCTGCCACGCCACCGCCAATAACTAAGGCTGTTTTGGTAATTGGTACGCGAATAGGTTCCAAAGGCTTGTTTTTCTTCACCTTTTCAACCATGGTACGTACAATGTCGGCAGCTTTTTGGGTTGTGGCTTCACCTTTTTCGTGTACCCACGAGCAATGCTCGCGAATATTCGCCATTTCAACCATATACGGGTTCAAATTTGCGCGACTGCACGCATTTCTGAACGTAGGCTCGTGCATTCGGGGCGAACAAGCCGAAACAACAACACCGTCAAGTTTATGTTCGGCAATTGCTTCCTGAATAAGTAATTGTCCGGGTGCAGAACACATATATTTGTATTCAACACTATGTACAACACCCGGTATTTCGGCAGTGGATTCCGCAACTGATTTACAGTCGACGGTTGCACTGATATTTTCTCCGCAATGACAAACAAATACGCCTATTCTTGCCATAATCTGTTATTTCTATTTAATTTTCTACTTGTTCTTCTTTCTTATCAATCGGTTTTGCGCCGGCAACTTCCGGTTTAACCGCTTTTTCGGGCAAATCGACCTTTACAAAATGACGATGTAAACCCAATTCGTTCCAACCTACACCAACAGACAAACCTACGGCTTGCGAAAGGTAAATAATTGGAATATCGAATTTTTTACCTTTATAAGTTTCAATATCGGGTCGGCGCATATCCAAGTTCGAATGGCACATTGGGCAAGCTACAATAATAGCTTCTGCACCTCTTTCAACGGCATCTTCTACAATATCGCCCGAAAGTCGGCCAACAATTTTAGTTTTGGCTACCGACATCGCAGCACCGCAACATTCTGTTTTATAGTTCCATTCAATAGGTTC
This sequence comes from Bacteroidota bacterium, assembly GCA_020047935.1. GTDB lineage: Bacteria > Bacteroidota > Bacteroidia > Bacteroidales > JAIFNC01 > JAIFNC01. Next base: position 1,304 of record JAIFNC010000131.1, on the reverse strand, counting down.
GGCACCAAGGCTTGCCATAATTTTTTCCATTGACTGCGGGTCTTCCGGTCGGTCGAATTTTAAAATTTTCGGCGGACGAACCATCAAGCAACCGTAATAGCAAGCTACTTTTAAGCCTAATGATTTCACTTTTTTCTCGGCAATGGCTTTCGCACCAAACTCTTCAATAAACTGAATTACGTTTAGTACTCTAGAAGTTCCGTGATATTCCATTTCAAGTACTTCCGAAATTCGGGCTTTAAGCACCGGATTTTCGTGCAATTCGTGCTGAGTAACCGTTAAGCGGCTGTAACATGCCGCACAAGGAACTACTATAATATCCATTTTTTCGCGTTCGGCAATTGCCATATTACGGGCAGGCAACGAAAGCGAAAGTTCTTTATTCAAATTATGGGCTGCTGTAGCACCGCAACAATTCCAATCCGGAATTTCAATAACTTCCAAACCAAGTGCTTTTGAAATAGCAACCACCGATTCGTTGTATTCTCGTGCAGTGCCGGTTAGCGAACATCCCGGATATAATCCTATTTTCATATTATTTTCTTTTGAATATTCAACAGTTTATCCCGGAACTATTTACCGGTTTTTTTGAAAATTTTGGCAATATGTGCCAAATCTTTAATTTTTTCGGGCAACAAATGCAATTTACCGCGTTGCAACATTAGCGGTGCCAACATTACATCTTTGGTAAATTCGAATGTTTTAAACTTGTAGCCCATTACAAAACCAAATTCGTGCAAACGACCGGTACTTTTAATTGAACTTAAAAATGCTTCGTGCGATGCAATAATGGTTTTTGCTTTTGGGTTGGTTTTCTTTTCTTTAACCGAAACTTGGCGCACATAGTCCATTACCGTTGGTATATCAATTTCCATTGGGCAACGGGTATAGCACATTTCGCAAGTTAAGCAAACCCAAATAGCGTACGATTTTTTCACCAAATCTTCATTTTTCGGGTCTTCAGTCTGAAGTAAGCGCATGATAACACTGGGCGGATATTCCATTTCATCAAAGGCAACCGGACAACCTGCTGAGCATTTTCCGCACTGATAACATTTATAAACATTAACTCCCGTATCTTTCTTCAATACAGAAATTAAATTATTCTTTTCGACATGGGTTGAATGATCTGACATGTTTTTTTATTGTATTTGCAATCGATTACGTTCATTGAATCGGTACAAATTTAAGTGGTATTTTGCTGCCAAATTAAAAACATAGCATATTAATATATCAATAAAAAGGATGTTATAAAACACATTAAAGTTGGTTCAAGTTTTTATCAACTCAAAAAAAATATCAAC
>JAIFNC010000274.1 GCA_020047935.1 Bacteroidota bacterium | reverse complement strand
GTTGGATTAATTGCTTTTCTGCTTGCCGTGTTAATAGGTTTATTCACCATTTGGTTTAAAATACGGAACAAGAAAACCGGTTTCTACTTAATAAACGCCAATGCATGGTCGGTGTATGCCATTTTAATTATGCTAAGTTTATTTAATTGGGATGTAACCATAGCCAAATACAACCTTTCGGGCAAGGTGCAACAACCGGTCGATTTGGGCTTTTTGCTTGAAATGAATCCGCAGGTATTGCCCATTATAGCGCAAAGCAACCTTAATTTGAATGTAGAAATAAAAGCGCCTTATTCCTATAAAATTATACATGCCAACGCTGAATTTGAACGCCAAAAAATTAAGTTTTTGAAAGAAGAATCGGAAAAAACTTGGTTGTCGTTTAATTGGTACAGCCGACGAGCGTATAGGTATTTTACAAAGCCATAATTTGCCGGAATTTCTTCGATGAAATAATTTGAATGCTGAATATAAAGAGAAACGCCGATTTTCACGAAAAACAAATGCGAAAGGATACTATCTTTTTTGAAAGATAGTATCCTAAGCTAATATTCTACCAACCTTAGTTCCTAAGCTGCCTTGTTCAAACAGCATTTTTTCGAGTTCGGCAAGTTCGTGTTTGGTAATAGGCACATTGTTACGCAGTTTATAAATGGTAATGTGCTTGCTGTGCTCGCGCAAATACTGTTCGGTATTGCGTTAGTACGCTTTTAAATCGGTGGTTTGAAACGGCACATGATAGTCCGAAGCGGAATCTTCCAATTCGCCTTCAAACGAAGTGTAATAAACCGGTGCGGTTTCTTCGTCCAAAAATTTCAACAAATCGCGAAGCTCAATACGCACTTTTTCTGCCAACGGAATAGAAACATTATGCCAAAATACCGAGTTTTGAACCGCCAAAATAGTTTCCATTTTATTGTTTACCGCCGGAATAGAAGCTTTTTTGCTAAGTTTTTCGGCTTTTTGTACTACATTTTGTATCAGGTTAGGCAGTTTGCGTTCGCCATTCAAAACACTAAGTTGAAGGTTCATAAGCAACGCATCGAAACTTTTGGCTTTTTCGTCTTGGTCGGTTTCCGTAATTATGGGTGCAATGTGGTCGTTCAGTTCCTCTAAATCTAAGTCGTTAAGTGCATTCCAAGCATTTGGGTCTTTGTATTTTTGTACCGGTTCCTAATGCATTCACACAATAAAATTTTGCTCGTTTAGTGCATGCGTTTGCCCAATAAGCCCGCCGATAAGTTGTTTTCCGTAGTCTTTCAACTCGGTTTCGGGCTGTTTGAGCAACAAAAAATCTAAGCGCAACCTAAGTTCGAACAAGTAAAATGCCCTATAATTTTGTCTACCGTATCGGTATTAAAAGCCAACTATTAGCGCTTCGGCATCAATTTCAGCCGGATAAGCACCGGTTTCGGGATCGGTAAATTGTTCTTCGTATGCTAATTTTTCGGCATCGCTTAGTTCGTTGTATTTAATGCCATGCCGCTGAAATTTTACCGGCACCGAAATGCCTTTGTACGGCACAAAAAATTGGTCGGCAACTGCGATGTTTAGCTCGTAAGCAAATTTTTGAAAAACCTGCCGGATTAATTATTTAATTCCCTCTTATATGAACCATAAAAAACAAAAATGCACATTCAATTTTATTACCGGTTTTCGAATTAAATTTTAACTTATTGATATTTCGAATAATAGAAAAAAAAGCTTATTTTTTGTGAAAAAAATTATGAAATTTCAAAAATGTTTGTACCTTTGCACCCGCAATAACAAAGCAAATGGCGAGGTAGCTCAGCTGGTTAGAGCTGGTTAGAGCGTCCCGATTGAAAAACGGGAAGGTCGGCGGTTAAGCACCAAAATTTGAAATAATGGCGAGGTAGCTCAGCTGGTTAGAGCGCATGATTCATAATCATGAGGTCGGCGGTTCAAGCCCGCCTCTCGCTACTTGAAAATCAAGGCTTTACGGAAACGTAAAGCCTTTTGTTTTTCCCATTTGCATACAAATTTACATACAAAACCATAGGAAATCAGTTAAGCTATTTTAGGGTATTTTTGTCTGTGTTATATTATTTTATAATACTCAACTTTTCAATTTGATGCCTAAAATTGGTATAATTTGCATTATAAAACGTGAATTTTCTAAAAATTGCACAATGCTAATGTAAACAAAAACATACAAACAAGGAATTTGTCTGATTCTTTTTCCCCTTTTTTTTAATTGCCTTTCTTCAGCTACGTTTTTAGAGAAATTTTTAATAATCGGTCTAATTTTGCCATTTCTGTTTTTATTATTCCTGTGGCTTTAACCTCGTTGTATTCGCGACGTAAAACCTCCGGGCTAAGTTTTGAACCGCATACGGTAAAACATTCGGCAATTTGCTTGTATTTGCTTTCATCGGGCGAAACGGTAATGAATTGATGCACTTCTGCCAATCCTTTTATGAAATACAAAAGCGACCTTTGCGATTTTTTCCAATCTACCGGAGTAAAAGGTTCGGTGCTGTTAAATATTTTGCGAAAGATTATTAAATTACATTCAATATAACCGTTCAATTTCAATTCCTTATGCAAAAAAGGTATGGAATATTGCTTCTTTTCGTCGAATTTTAATGAATATATTTTTTGCTGCTCAGCGTTTTTCACCTTAATGCGTTTTGTTGGTTGCTTTATTTTAGAAAGCAACCAAATTTCATTATATTCAGTTGGAAAAACAGAAGAATTAAGTTGAAAAAATGCGTTATAATCGGCATAAAATTCTTGAAACTTATACATTCCGCGAATGGCTCCAATTTTTGTAAAAATGTCGGTGGAGGAATATTGCGCTAATTTGGTGCTATCAGTGTAACTGTTTCCATATGCTTCTCTTGCCCAGCGGTCTTTTAAATCTGCTAATCCTGAATTTATAAATATTTCACCCGCGTTTTCGCCATATAACGATTCGTATTTAGCAAATGTGGGTTCCAACTCTTCCATGAACTTATCCGGTGCTGTAATGCCATCAATTGAAAAAGTGAAGAAATCACGTTTCTTATTTAGAAACAATGTCTGTATTTTTTGAGCAGCCGAAAATACATCCCTATTTTCTGTTGCTAATTGATTAAATTCGTTTAAAAGAAGTTGAAACTCAATGGTTTCTGCTTGTTGCAGTATTTCTTTGAAATTCATGTTGTTTTTAATCAAATATTTCGGCAAATATAATTAATCGATTCCGTTGTTTTTAATATACATTAAAATTGGCTTTAAATTCATTTGTGTTTTTGAAATTCTTTTGTAGCATAGAACGCGTAAAGTTCAAAACATTCATCCAATTATTTCAATATTCCCGAAATTGTACAAAACTGAATTGCAGTTCTTTTTTACCGTTGCCCAAATCAATTGTTTGCCGCTCGGAAGTAGATGCAACGCATACAATGCCTGACTCCTTGAGCTGCTTAACTAAATGGTAAGTTAGTGTAAACTCGCCTTGTACATGTACCTCGTGCGGATGATTGTGCTCGGGATTGTACCGGTCAAAATCGGCAAATAGCGCTTTGCACCTATTTGCATACTCTTGTGCCAGTGCAATCACTTCGTTGGTATGGGCATCGGGGCTCACTGCCGGAAATGCAATATCTTCAGTATGCCCATATTGTAACAAGGCTACTGCTGTTTGTTTGTTTCCCCACTTATCGGAGGGATGATTGGATAGGTTAATAAGCATGGCGGATTGATTTGTTGTTCTTCTTCAATTTCTTAACTGTAATTTTGCAGTCTTGAAATTCAGTATTTTAAAAAAATTAAATTTTATTAGATTCTGCCAGTTTATCATTCCAGTATTTAACATAGCTTTTATAGGCTGAATGATTCGTTAGAAAATTAATATTTATTTCCATAGGTATTTTATATGCTTTAACGAATTGATGATTTAAACGACTTGCTTTAACTCCTCTATGATTTCCATCAATTAAACTAAAATTGTTTGGTGCAATTTCTGCAATTATCACCGGTTTTGTTATATCAACCGAATCAATATGCACTTCGTTTACGGTTGAAAATACAATGTAATCTACAATTTCAATTTCTTCAACAGTAATTTCGTCCTTGTTTTTTTGTATATAATCAATTAAACGACTAATGTTAAACCTAAAAATTCCGTTTAAATAAATTTCATCGTCCTCGTTTTCAGTACAAATTGGAAAAACGGGGTTATATTTAAGCTTGCGCCTAGTTTTCATTATGACTATTTTGAATTTTGTTTTTATTCAGTTTTAAATACTACTATTTGTTTTATATTCCTCGCATCAATATTGTGCGAAAAAGGTAGTCGAAATAGTCAATAAACTAACTTGTCTGAATTATGATTTATTGATTATTAGCACTTTCGAAGTTTTAAAATTTTTCAGCAAACCGGGTCGTTTAGAGTACCATTAAAGACAATACGGTATATGGCATAATATCAGCAATCTATTCAAATCTATTCAATTTTAATTCTATTTCAATTAAATGCTTTTCTCGTTCAATTTCGGCGCGAAGTTCTTCTTCCGTTGGTAAATATAAGCGGTACTTCGCAGCAAACATTTGCTTGTTTTCGCTTAAAACTGAGTATTTAACTATGGTTTCATCTTTTTTGGTGCATAGTATTAAGCCAATGGTCGGGTTATCGTCGGGGGCTTTAAAGCGGTCTTCATACAGGCGTACATACATATCCATTTGTCCGATGTCTTGGTGTGTAAGTTCGCCGGCTTTTAAATCTATCAAAACAAAGCATTTAAGCAGGTAATTATAAAAAACCAAGTCGATATAAAAAATTTTGCTTTCGCTCGAAATTCGTTTTTGTCGTGCAACAAATGCAAAACCGCGACCAAGTTCTAATAGAAAATCGTTCATTTTATCTATCAAAGCTTGCTCTATTTCGGTTTCCAAATATTTGCGGTTTTCTTTCAATTGCAGAAATTCCAGTATTACCGGGTCTTTCAAAACGTCTTCGGGTTGTAGATTTTTAGTGTTTTCCTGCATTTCGGCTTCCACAGCTATTCTGTCGTTCGACGACAGTAAACGCTCATAGTATAAGGTATTTATTTGCCGGTCTAAGGCTCGTGTTCCCCAATTGTTGGCAACGGCTTCTTTTATGTAGAATTCGCGTGCTTTGGGGTTTTCTACACTCATTATCGAACGGTAATGTGTCCAAGTAAGGTTTGAACTAATTATTTCGAATAAAGGATGAGATTTGGTACGCACTGCGTTCCAAATTTCATTAACCGATTGTGGACGCACTGCGGCACTTTTTTCAGCACCGGATTGGTCACGCAATTCGTGGCTAATTTCATCGCTTTGATTTGCAGCATTTTTCAATTGGTGCCGCAGTGCGGCACCAATTGGAAATGTTAGATAAAACTGCCTATAGCGCTTCAAATTACTTACTTCGTAACTGCTTCCAAATTCATCAGTCAATTTTTGGGCAAGCTCTTTAATAATATATTTTCCATATTCAGCTTTTGCCTCTCCGCCTTGTTCTTCTTCCACTATCATGCGACCAATTTCCCAATTTTGCACCACGGTTACAAAATTTACGGTTCGAGCAACCGTACTCCGCGCCTCTATAATCAGTTCGCGAACTTGGGAATGAAGCGGGTTTCTGTTTTCAGGTTTTTGCATAGCTTGCATTTTTGCGCAAAATAACGATTAATTTGAATATTTTTAAACCGTGCTTATTCTTTTTTTCTGCTTTCTTCAAGTTCTTGCTTTGTCCAGTTTTCTTCCCACATATCGCAATAGTCGATAATTTTGCAATC
>JAIFNC010000180.1 GCA_020047935.1 Bacteroidota bacterium | reverse complement strand
CAGTTTTTGGGAAGTAAATATTTGAAAAATTGTACGCTTTACGTAACCTTAGAACCCTGCGTAATGTGCGCCGGGGCGTTGTATTGGTCGCAAATTGAAACAGTGGTTTATGGTGCATCCGACGAAAAACGCGGTTTCAGCATACTTGCCAAAACCGCGCTTCATCCTAAAACTACCCTTGTGGGCGGAATATTGGAAAATGAGTGCAGTATCTTACTCAAAGAGTTTTTTAAATTGCGTCGGCAGAATTAGTTACCGTTTCTACCTTTTGTATTCGTTTAAAAACATCAAAAATTTCGGCTTTGGTGCAATTTACATTTATTTCGGGTATACCAATGTTTTTTAGTAAAGTGAAATTTATTTTGTCTTGCTCGTTTTTCTTATCGTGAGTCATTAATTCAAATACGGTTTCAAATGCCGATTCGGGCAATTCAAAAACCCCGTAATTAGTTTCCATATATGCTTTTATATCTTTAAGCAAAGGCTCCGGAAACTTTAATTTAAGTGCCGATAAATACAATTCGCATATCATGCCATGCGCAACGGCCTCGCCGTGGTATAGTGGCTTATTGGTTGAGTACGAGTAACTTTCGAACGCATGGCCAAACGTATGACCAAAGTTTAATACCTTACGTTTATTCTTTTCGAGCGGGTCGTTTTGTACAAAATCGTTCTTAATAAAAATCGATTTCCAAATCAAATTGGTCAGCTTTTCCATGTCCCATTCGTCAACAATTTCGAACTGGGTAAGTTTATTATAGTGTTCTTCGCTGTAAATTAGTCCGTGCTTGAGCATTTCGGCATAGCCCGAAAGTAAATTACGGCGGTCGAGTGTTTTTAAGAAGCCCGAATATACAATTACGTATTCCGGAATTTTGAAAGCACCAATTTCATTTTTCAACCCCTGAAAATTAATGCCGGTTTTGCCACCTACCGAAGCATCAACTTGTGCCAGCAGGGTAGTGGGAATATTAATAAACAGAATGCCGCGTTTGAATGCCGAGGCAGCAAAACCACCCAAATCGGAAATCATTCCGCCACCCAAATTTATAAGAATAGAGTTTCTGTCGGCACCGCGCGAACTTAAATACGACCAAACTTTAATTACCGATTCAATGGTTTTGTTTAACTCGCCCGAAGCAATGGTTATAACCGATGCTTCGTGCAAACCTTCAATGTTAAGCACAAAAGGCAAACAATGTTCGAACGTATTTTCATCGGTAAGAATAAAAATTCGACGGTCGGGAAATTTTTCCTGAATCTTCTGAATATTTTCTTCTAAGTTGTTCGAAATTAGTATGATTGAATTTAGCGAACTTATTTGCATACCTTGCTTTTTGTTAGTTTAACGCATAATAGTATACGCTTGGTATATTATTGTTGCAAAGTTAATCATAGTTTTTACTTTTGTTCAAAAAAAAATCAAAAATATTAATCGTATGATTTCATTTGAAAACACCGAAATTGCTTTTAAAAGCAAAACCAATTCCGAACTGTTGCACGGATACCGAATGTTTAAGGTTATTAGTTCGAATACCGTAGTGGCGGTTTCGAATTTTTTTGCGCGTATTGCCATTGCAATTAAATTTCCGTTGGCATGGGCAGTAAAACCCACTGTTTATAGGCATTTTGTTGGTGGCGAAACCATTCCGGAAGCTATGAACGTGGTTAAAAAACTGGAAAGTTTTGGTGTGCGCGGAATTTTAGATTATTCGGTTGAAGGTACCGAAACCGAAGTTGGTATAAAAAATGCCTTCGACGAAACACTGCGAACTATTGAAAATGCAGCCAAACACAAGTTGCCGTTTGTAGTTTTTAAACCTACTGCACTTACTACCCATGCTATTTTAACAAAAGTTAGTGCAGGCGAAAAACTTACCGACGACGAGGCAAAACAAGCCGATGGTTTCAGAGAACGGGTTGACAACTTATGCAGTGCTGCGCATAAAGTTGGTATTCCTATTTTAATTGATGCCGAAGAAACTTGGTTTCAGCAGTTTATTGATGAGGTAACCGACAAAAACATGGAAAAGTACAACAAAGAAAAAGCCATTGTTTTTAATACCTTCCAAATGTACCGACACGACCGATTAGAGTTTTTACGAATTTCGTTTGAAAAAGCTGTGGCAGGAAATTATTATTTGGGAGCAAAATTTGTGCGCGGCGCCTACATGGAAAAAGAACGCGAACGTGCAAAACTGATGGGTTATCCGTCGCCAATTCAGCCCGATAAAGAAGCAACCGACCGCGATTACAACTTGGCACTCAAATTTTGCATCGAGCACATCGACCGAATTGCTATTTTCAACGGAACGCATAACGAATACAGTGCAAACTATATGGTTGAATTAATGAAAGAACACGGAATTGCGCCAACCGACACGCGATGCTATTTCTCGCAATTATACGGTATGAGCGACCATATTTCGTTCAATGTAGCAAACGAAGGCTATAATGTGGCTAAATATATTCCGTACGGTCCTGTAAGCAATGTACTGCCATACTTATTGCGCAGGATTGAAGAAAACACCTCTATTGCCGGGCAAACCGGTCGCGAATTGCGTTTAATTACAATTGAAATGAATCGTAGAAAACAAATTTCAAAAAAATAAAACAGCCATGATAGTAGACAGTAAATTGGAAACCGCCAAAACCAGAATGACTTTTGTTACCTTATTTGGTTTGTCGATTGCATCGTTCACAATTGCTTATTTGGTTCCCGAATATTTAGTTCCGGCAATTGTAATAGCTATATTGCTTTTAGTAGGGTATTTGTATATGCATTTTCTGCAATTATACTATGTTTATTTTTCCGATGCCGGCGATAAAATAATGGTGCGTTTTTATTATGCGCACCCTTTTATGCGAAAATACAAAGCCATCGAAATACCAAAAAATGCCTTGGCCGGTGCCGAAATTAAAACCGGCTTTTTTGGAAAAAAAATGCAATTAATACTTATACAACGAACTGTTAAGGGCGAAATTAAATATCCGCCGGTAAGTTTAAGTTTGCTTAATGCAAAAAAACAAGCCGACATAGTAAAGGCATTGCAAAAACTTGCCAATGCAAGCAAAAACCAACCGATAAATAAACCAAGAGGCAAATACTATTAGCGTTCAACTGAAATGCGGTGTTAAAATATTAAAAATACAAGATCGGTTGTAAAATTACCGCATCGAATTAAAAAACAAACTCAGAGTTTTCGGAGTTTGTTTTTTTTTGCTTATCTAAAATTATTCTAAATTACGAATGAACTTTGTTTATATAAGACAAATTAATCTTTATTTCTATATATTTGGGCTTTTATTTTAAAACACAAATCATCGAAATTCATTTATAACAATGGAAAACGGTACGAACGATAATTCACGCAGGAAATTCCTGAAAAATATGGGCGCCGTAGTTGGCGTAGGTGCTGTGGTAGCAGGTGGTGCCATAGTTACCGGATATCATTATGAATCGACGAAAAGTCCCGATTCAAAAAAGATTAAAGTACTTGCAGCCGACGGAACCTTAATTGAAGTAGAATCGGAACACATGCATCCGGTTACCACTTCATCGAAAGAACTGAGTGAGTTACAAGAGCGTGGACGAGCCGGTTTGCCGGGCAAAAAATTTGTAATGGTTATTGACCTTGCAAAGTGTAAAAATGCCCGTGCTTGTATGGCTGCTTGCCAAGGTGCGCATCATTTGCATCCGCATCAGCACCACATTAACGTGCTTCGAATGCAAGATGCAGAGCATACCGAACCGTATTTTATGCCCAAACCTTGCTACCATTGCGACAATCCGCCGTGTACCAAAGTTTGCCCGGTGGATGCTACCTTTAAACGACAAGACGGTATTGTGCTTTCAACTGGAGCGAGCCGCTTTATGTTGAAGGCGATAAAGACCGACCTTACGACGTTGAAATGAATGTTCCGCAGAAAAAAGGTACCATTTCGAAATGCTTATTTAGTGCCGACCGATTGCGACAAAACGAATTGCCATATTGCGTTTCGGCTTGCCCGAACGGTGTGTATTGGTTTGGCGATGTAAACGAAGATGCGGTAACCAACGGAACAACCAAAGAAACCACTGCTTTTTCGGCACTTATTCGCGAGAATGCCGGCTACACGGTTATGGAAGAATTGGGTACAAAACCATCGGTTTATTATTTGCCGCCGAAGAACCGAACCACCCCGTTTCAGTACGAAGGCAAAACTACCTTAGATAACGAAAATCACGGATAATATTCATGTTAACAACTAAATATACAGCACAATGTCTGCAACATTAACCAACGACGAATCGAAAACTACCTTTAATCGGATAGCTACCGACCTTATACGACCGCTTACCCGACATGCATATTTAGAAACTTGGCTTCTTACACTGGCTTTGGCTATAGCAGTTTCCGTTTATGCTTACTATCTTCAGTTTACAAAAGGTTTGGGTGTAACCGGACTTCACGATTATGTTTCGTGGGGTATGTATTTATCAAACTTTGTATTCTTTGTGGCATCTAGCTTGGTTGGTATGCTTATAAGCTCGGTTTTGGGCTTGGCAAATCAAAAATGGATTATTCCTATCAGTCGAATTGCCGAATTTATTGCACTGGCTTTTGCGCTTTGGGCAGGTTTGGTAATTGTTATTGACATGGGTCGTCCCGACAGACTATTGAACGTGTTTATTCACGGTCGCATTCAGTCGCCAATTGTTTGGGATATAACCGTAATAACCACCTATGTAGCCATTAGCACCTTGTTGGTTATTTTGCCTTTAATTCCGGATATTGCCATTTTGCGCAAACGAATGACCGATGCACCGGCTTGGCAACAAACCATGTACAAAGTATTATCGTTAGGCTGGGTAGGTTTGCCCGAACAGTACAAATTATTGCACCGTTCCATTCGTACCTTGCTTATATTAATTGTACCGGTTGCTTTTGCCATTCACACCGTAACTTCGTGGTTATTTGCCGCTACACTTCGCCCGGGTTGGGACAGCACCATTTTTGGCCCGTATTTTATTTCGGGCGCATTTGTAGCCGGAGTAGCTGCGGTACTTATTGCCATGTATTTTTTCAGAACAAATTATAAGCTGAAAGATTATATTACCGATATGCATTTCGATAAAATGGGCAAATTGCTTGTTTTAGTATCGTTGGTATATTTTTACTTCAACATAAACGAATTTTTGGTTCCTTATTATAAAATGCGCCAAGCCGATGCGGTGCATTTAAACACCTTATTTACCGGACATTATGCCCCAATGTTTTGGTCGGTACAAATATTCGGACTCATACTGCCTATTATTTTGTTGTTGTTCCCTAAAATGCGTAAGCCGGGTGCAATAGCAACTATTGCAGTTTTTGTGCTGGTTGGTTCGTGGTTTAAGCGACTGCTTATTGTGGTGCCTACCATGTTGCATCCGCATTTGCCAATTCAAAATGTTCCCGAATCGTTTCATGTGTACGTACCCACCGGGTTGGAAATTGTACTAACTCTTTTTCCAATGGTAGGCGTATTGCTGGTTATAACCATTTTGGCTAAATTATTCCCGGTAATTCCTATTTGGGAATATGCGCACGATAAAGGAGTTTCAGAAGAACATATAAATGAATAACCGATAAAAAATTCAAAAACTGTATGAAAACGAATTTATTACACAGAATTTTAATACCGATTATCGGTTTATTCTTAGTAAATACAAGCATGTTGGCGCAAACATGGCAAGCGCCTGCCGATGCTGCCGCCGTTAAAAATCCGTTCGAAGGCGATAAAGCAAAAGTAGCCCGAGGACAAGAAGTGTTTTTGGCAAATTGCAAATCGTGCCACGGCGACCCGGGAGCCGCTAACTTTTTACCGCTAAATCCGCCACCCGGCGACTTTGCAAGCGAAAAGTTTTTATCGCAAACCGATGGCGCACTCTTTTGGAAAATTACCGAAGGAAAACTGCCTATGCCATCGTTTAAAACTACTTTGTCCGACGACGACCGTTGGGCGGTAGTTGCCTATACACGTTCGCTTGCCAATGCCTTGCCGGCAGAAGCCCCCAAAGGAATGTTCGATGGTAAAAAAGTAGCTGTTGCGCTTACTGTAAATACCGAAAAACGTGCCGTTAGCGCCAAAGTTACCTTTGCCGAAAATGGTGTTGAACAACCTGCAGCCGGTTTAAAAGTACGCTTTGGAGTAAAACGAACCTTTGCAAACCAATGGCTTAGCAACACCATGATAACCGATGCCGAAGGTTGGGCACATTTTACTTACCCCGAAGGAGTTAGAGCCGACAGCGAAGGCAAATTTATTGCAGTTGCCGAATTGCCCGATCAAAAACTTTCTGTTACCGAAACCGTTACCTTTGGCAGTGCTTTTACCGGTAAAAACCTGCTCGACGAACGGTCGCTTTGGACGGTAAGAACCATGGCACCTTGGTGGTTATACATTGCTTTTTTCGGAACCGTACTTGGCGTTTGGGCGTTTATCGGAATAATTGCTTTGAACATATTTAAAATTTATAAGTTAGGTCAAACAAAGAAATAAGTTTGATTTCCTAATAATGATGCAGGCTTTTATTTAGTTTGAAATTTTTTTCGGCAAATGAAAGCCTGTTTTTTTTTCTAAAAAGTACATTACCTCGAAATCCTTTGTTGAATCGTTTTCTGCTTTAAACAATTAAAAACATTGAAAATGAAAAACGCTATGGTTATAGTTGTATTACTGATTTGGAATACAGCAGCCATTGGAAGCCAAACAATACTTGCTGAGAATTTTGCTTATAAACCTGAATCGGGAAATTGTCAGTCTTTTGAAAATTCTGCCGATAATGAGGTTAAGTATGGCTATTTGTACGATTGGGAAACTGCGAAAAAAATTGCGCCCCTAGGCTGGCACTTACCAACCAAAGAGGAATGGAAAGCTTTATGCGCTGAAACCGGAACCGATAAGCCGGTTGTTTTCGAAAATCTTATTCAATCGGGTAATTTCGGGTTTAATGCTTTATTTGGAGGCTCAAAGTTTCCCGATGGAAAATTTAAAGGCTTAGGAGTAACTACCGAATTTTGGTCATCGTCCGTTGATGAAGACGGAAATCCGTGGAGTTTTGATTTTGATAACGACTTTGCTGCGGTTAGTTTTGGCGCTAAGGATCCGAGTTGCGGTTTTTATGTGCGGTTGTTTAAAGATTAAACAAACCATAGCCTGCACTTTAAAACATTAACAAGTACCTTATTAAAATGAAGTGTG
>JAIFNC010000009.1 GCA_020047935.1 Bacteroidota bacterium | reverse complement strand
AAAACACTATGGTTTTTCGTCATTGTAAAGTTTCGATACTTGACCGTCGGCCAATGCAATGTTGTAAATTTTCAATTCGTCAATTGCACCTTTAAAGTAACCAAGCGAAGTAGGAGTTTCTGTCCAAGTATAAGTACTAACCAAAGCATTGTTAGCAATACAACCAATAATAAACGGTTGCGGTGTACCTAATGTTTGAACTAGCGGAGCAATTCCTTTATTAGCTTCATTCCAAGTTTTGGTAAGTGTGCCGTTAACATACATTTTCAATTCTTTTGTTGTAGCATTAAGGGAAATTACAATATGATTCCATACGTTCACTTTAATAGAATTATCGGTTTCATTATCGGCATCAACAGCACCTCCACCTACTTTTGCATAAGTAAAGAATGGTTTTCCTCCGTCTTGAGTTTGAAGCTTATAACCCTCCCAGTAATTTTGCGAAACAATATAATTGTTAACATAAAGTTCAGTAGGTTTAACCCAAACCGAAATGGTTAAGTTCGCCGGCAAAAAAGCAGTTGTATAAGGAACAGTTAGGTGAGCACCCTTATCAACAAAAATAGCTTTTCCGCCTTTAACGCCGGCAACCCAAGTTGGCGATAAAGCATTTGCACCAAAAACTGTTGGATGACCTACTTCAAAAGTAGCTACGTGGTTTCGTTAATGAAACCATAAGCTTTGGTTTTAAAGGTGGCTATGGCAGCGTTTAACTGAATAACCAAATTGTCAATTTCAGCTTGGGTAAGTTTAGTAGCAGCGGCAGTTTTTACGGTTGCCAAAGTAGCTTTATAAGCATCAATGTCAGCTTGCGGGTAATTTGCCGGAACAGCAGTGCCTGAAAGCACATCGGCTGTTGCTATTAATGTATTGAGCGATGTTTTGTCGCCTTCAATAATAGCTACTTCTTCTTCGCTGCAAGCGTTAAAAATCATTGCAGAACCAAAAACCAGCACAAACAATAGGGTGTGCAGTTTTGTCAAATTTGTCATTTTCATGTTGTCAAAATTTAAATTAGTAAAAAATATGTATTAATTATTTTATAGCATTATTAGCATCTATTTCGGCTTGCGGAATAGGAAAATATCGCTTTGTTTCGTAATTGAAATCTTCGCCAAGTGCAGTTTCTGCAACTGTTTTTCCCCAACGCATCAAGTCAAAAAAGCGGTGAAACTCTTGAGCCAGTTCAACCCTTCTTTCATGTTGAATTGCTGTTTTTAGTAGGTTTTTATCGGTACTTGTTACATCATTCAACAAATCGGCGGGTGCAGTTCCGCTATAACTTTCCAGTGCACGTTGCCTAACCCTGTTCAGGTTTGTTTTTGCCGAATCGGCATTGTTTAAAGCATTAAATGCTTCGGCTTTCATCAGCAACACATCGGCATAGCGCAAGTAAATGTAATTTAAACCGCCATCGCCTTTAAGCGACGACGAAACTTCGGTTATAGGTTGTTGGTGTTTTTTTGTAAGAAAACCGGTGGGCGACCATGTATCGCTGAATATTTCGCCATTTAGCCAAGGCATTCCGTTGCGTCCCAAGGAAGCATCCAAGCGAGGATCTACTTCGCCGCCGGAGCTTTTCTCAAATGCATCAGCCAAACTTTGCGTTGGTGCATTAAAATAATAACCACCTTCCGTCGAGGGCGCAAACCATTGATTTAAACCACTGCCGGTAAATGGATTATTGCCGGTGGAATGTTGAATTTCGAAAATCGATTCTTTACTGTTTTCATTTATCAGTTTAAAATTATCGGCATATTTAGGCAAAAGTTTGTACAAGCTAAGTCCTTCCAATAGGTGAAAGTTGGCAATTGCAGCCGCCCACTTTTCCTGATATAAATTAGCCTTACCAAGCAAAGCCAAAGCAGCACCGCGGGTTGCACGCCCTAAATCGGCATTGCCGTACGATACCGGCAAAACAGCAGCAGCCTCCATCAAATCTTTTTCTATTTGGGCATAAACCACCGCAACTTCGCTAAGCGGTACGTGTATTGTCGGTTGGTTGGTTTGTGGAAATAATTTAAGTGGAACTCGTCCAAAAATATTTACCAGGTTGAAATAACTGTATGCTCTAATAAATTTGGCTTCGCCCAAAATGCGGCTTTTAAGCGCCTCGTCCATAGCAACTGCAGGTACGTTTGCAATTACATTGTTGGCACGGTTGATGGCTTCGTAAGCAAAAGTCCAATAATTTATAATTATGCCGTTGGTGGCATTGGTGGTAAACTCATCTATATAGGTTATTTCCGACTGGTCGCCGGGGTTGCCGCCTTTTACAGCGTCATCAGACGCTACATCGCCAAAAACCCAAATTACATTGTTCGAATTGCCGAAAGCGATTGCATTATATACACCATTTAACGCCTGAAGTGCCTGTTTGTCGTTTTTGTAGAACGTGCCCGACGAAAATTCGCCTTTAAGGTTTTCCGTCAGAAAATCGGTACAAGAATAAAAAACCGAAGTAGCCAAAAACATTAACAACAGCACGTTAAAATAGTTTTTACTTTTGTTGAAAGTATATTTTATACCTGTAAATAGTTTTTTCATAACTCAATAAAATTAAAAGGTGATGTCGATTCCAAACATAACAGTCATTGCCGAAGGATAGGTTCCCCAGTCGATACCGGCAGCATTGTCGCCTTCGCCTTTAGCATTGTCGCTTACCGTCATTTCGGGGTCAAGACCCGGAAATTTGGTTAAGGTGTATAAGTTTGACCCCGAAACATAGAATCTCACATTCGACATACCAATTGTTTTGAGGCTGTTTTCCGGCATGGTATAACCAAGCTGAACATTTTTCAACCTCAAGTACGAACCGTCTTCGAGAAATCGGCTCGAAGGCCTGGCATTGTTCGATTTGGAAGTCCACGATGGGCGCGGTTGTGTTCCGGTAGAACCTGCACCTGTCCATCGCTCGTCGAAATAACGTTGCGTAACCGTAAAACCTCGGTAAAAACCTTCAATATCTTGGTTTATTTGCATGTAAATTTTGTTGCCGTATGCGCCTTGCAAAAACATGCTTACATCGAAGTTTTTAAAATTGGCATTAAAGTTTATACCGGTAGTAATTTTAGGTATTGCACTTCCCAAATGTACCATATCTTTATTGTCTATATACCCGTCTCCGTTCCGGTCTTTGTATTTTACATCGCCGGGTTTAATGTCGCCATCTTGTTTGGCTGAAAGCAATATTTCGGTAGCGTTCTGAAATATACCTGCCATTTCGAGCAAATAAAAAGAACCGATAGGTTGGCCAATTTCGCCAAGGGTAGCAAACTGACCCGTTTCAATCACTCCATTTTGCGGTGCAGCATCCAAACTGGCAATGGCATTTACCAAAAAACCAATATTTCCGCCTATTGCATATGCCCAATCGGTGCCGTTTTTACGGTACACGGTTTCAAATTCGACACCGGTATTCTTTACCGAGCCGTTATTTATCCATGGTGAACTTGCGTACCCAACCGAAGGCGGATTGGTTGCTTTCATAAGCATTCCTTCGGTAACTTTGTAATAATAATCAATTGAAAATGAAAAAGCGCCTTTCAAAAATTCTGCATCCAAACCGCCATTGTATTGGTAACTTGTTTCCCATTTCAAGTTATCGTTACCCAACGAACTTTGTGCATATCCGCTATTGGAAACTCCACCAAAAATATAGTTGTAATAAGGCGATATTCGGTCGTTATTAGCGTAAAGACTAATATCTTGATTACCTACTGCACCATAGCCGGCACGAAGTTTAAGATTTTCGAGCCACGAAACATTGCTAAGAAAGCTTTCTTGTTTCAAAATCCAACCTCCGGAAAGTGAATAGAAAGTGCCCCATTTGTTATCATTTATAAATCTCGACGAACCATCGCGACGTATAGTTCCTGAAAAGTAATATTTACCTTTATAATCGTAATTTAATCTGCCAAAAAATGATGCCAACGAAGATACCCAAGCACTTTGGCTGCTAATTTTGTTTCCCATTCCGTTGCCTATATAAATAAGCTCTTCCTGCTCTACCGGAAAATTCATGTCGGAAGCATATAAAGCGCTACCCATGTTTTTTATTACCTCAAAGCCCAACATGGTAGCTAATGTATGCGATGTGCCAATTTTAATTTCATGGTTAAGCAAATTATTCATTGACCAATTTACGGCGTTTTCAGTACCAATATCTAACCCGTTTACGGCATTTATGCGGTTTAGCATGCCCC
Source organism: Bacteroidota bacterium (assembly GCA_020047935.1). GTDB lineage: Bacteria > Bacteroidota > Bacteroidia > Bacteroidales > JAIFNC01 > JAIFNC01. The sequence goes on along the minus strand of JAIFNC010000009.1, from coordinate 11,013 downwards.
AAGTGCGGTTGAAACGTCGGTTGAACGAATTGCGATAATCGATACCTATATTGGTAGTGAATTTTAGGTTTTTGGTAATATCGGCAACCACATAGGCTTTGCCCAAAAAGCTGTTGTCTTTCTTATTGTTATCGTTGTATTCACTCATGCCAATCGGATTGTAACCATCGCCCAGAAAAGAGTCGAATTTTTGGTTTCCAAAAAACTCAGCCGGTCTGTCAACAAATCTTCCATCGTTGAAACGAATAGGAATGGCCGGATTACGAAAGAATGCATATCGGATTACACTACCGCCATTGCCTCCGGCGCCGTCGCCGGAACTGCCGATAATATCGTTGCTCGAAAAGCCTGCCAACATACCAATACCGGCTGACAGCCATTGATTAACTTTAGTATTTACATCGAGTTTGGCGGTACCACGTGTGTAACCGGAACCCTTAATAATACCTTTTTGGTCGAAAAGTGAAGTTGAAATCATATAATTGGTAGCATCGTTACCGCCCGAAATAGAAATTTCGTGCGAATTGATTGGTGCAGTTTGCAGTAATTCTTTTACATAATTTACATTGGCAAACTCTTTTGTATCTTCCGGCAGAATTAAAGCGCGTTGCAAACCGGCAGGCAAAAAAGCATTGTCGTTGGTTGCTGCTTCATTATAAATAGTAATGTAATCGGTGGTATTTACCATTTTGGTAAGTCTAACCGCTTTCTGAAAACCGGTTTGCCCCTTATAAGTAACTTTTGTTTTGCCGCTCTTACCTTTTTTAGTAGTAATAAGCACTACTCCATTGTTTGCTCGGGAGCCATAAATGGCTGCCGAAGAGGCATCTTTAAGTACGGTAATTTTTTCAATATCGCCGGGCGAAAGTATTTTAAGCGCATCTACGGTAGGAATACCGTCTACAATATATAACGGTTCGTTGCCCGAGTTAATGGAACCAATACCCCGAATACGTATTGAAACCCCTTCGCCGGGCGCACCGGTGTTTTGTGTTACCAACACGCCGGCAGCCCTACCTTGCAAGGCCTGAGCAACACTTGCCAGCGGCAATTTATTAATATCTTCATTTTTCACACTGGTAACGGCGCCTAAAATATCGCGCTTCTTAGCCGAACCGTAACCTACTACCACCATTTCGTCGAGCATTATTTGGTCGGCACTCAGTTGAATATCCAACACTTTTTGACCGCCCGGAATAACTTCCTTTTTTTCATAACCTATAAAAGAAACGATTAATGCAGTGGTAGACGTAAATTGATACGCTATGCTATATCTACCATTCAAGTCGGTTATGGTGCCAATGACAGTTCCTTTTACTTGAATTGTTGCGCCAATTAAAACCTGCCCTGTTTTGGTATCGGTTACGGTTCCTTCAACGGCACTTTGTGCAAACAGCGAAACCGCCGATGATAAAATCAAAATTAGTATGCTTAGTTTTTTCATTTCATGCTATATTGAAAAATTTAATAAATTTTTGACCTTATAGTTTATTTATAAGAAATTACCACCTTGTCGGCCATAACTTTAGCACCTTTGGAAGTAAGTTTTGTTCCGGCCGGAAGTACCGTAATTACTACAGCCTCCCCTGCCGGCAACGTTATGGGAATAGTTCCAACCCCTGCTTTAACCAAATATTTTTTCGAAATAATATCAAACAAATCAACTTTTGTAGCTGAATAAACAGTTACCACTTTATTTTCGGCATATGGATTATAATACAGAAAGACCGGATACTTGTTTTCGGCATAAAAATCGGTAATATTGCAATCGAGAGCCAAAATACCGTCAACTTCGGTTTTACTTACTATGGCACCAAAAACACCTACAATTGAAGTACTGTAAAGGCTGAACATCGATTCGCGCGGTTGGCCCGGAGCCCATTTGGGGCCGTCGCCAATGGAAACGGGTGTTATACCTTTTAATACAGTGTTATTGTAATCGTCAAATTTACGAACGCCTTCGTAACCGATAATTCCATGGGTCAGGTCTTTCAAATCCGGAAGCCATTGGTGTACTGAATCAACTTGGTCGGGATAAAATAAGCGCGATGCATTTACCGCATTAAGCATATATTTACCGATAGTTTTGGCATATTGCGGCTCGTATTTAACCATAGGTACAAGTGGCCAAGCCATTACTACCGAATTCATTAAAAAAGCATAACCGCCGCCATCCGTAATACTGCCTTGCAGCCCATACACATCGTAATCGCCCCAACGTTCGGCAATAACTCCCCAGCCGTATCGGCCATCTTTAGCTTGGCATCCGTCGAAGGTCCAATTAAGCAGTTTAGTAACGTCATAATCGGTTCCTGTTTCGGCATTTAATCGGGCAGCGGTGTATGCGCCAAAAGGCATAAAAACTTCATAAAAGCGACTTTCTTTCTGATTCAGCAAAGCTTCCGTTGCACTTTTGGCTCCGTTGAGGTATCGTTGGTCGCCAAATTTATGGTATGCCGAAAGTAAAATCCAAGCATGTCCGCCGGCAGCGTCTTGTTGTAAAGGTACATTATTAACCATGCCTTTCATTTGGGCATAATCGAAATACGAGTAATTGTAATTTCCATTTAATACCGAATCGGCTTTGTAGAATTGGTCGGCAACAGTACGCTGAATATATTCGGTATTTTCAACCTTCGGAAACAAAGCTGCAACTCCGTAATATAAAACATTCGGATAAACATCGTACCACCAATCGCGTCCGTAACCGCCACCCGCCGCAGCTACGGCAGGGTTGGTGTTATTCATTACAATATTCCATTTTGTGTCGGTATTAAAATAGTTTTGCACCATTTTCACAAAATTGAATCCGTTCTGATTTGTTTTGTCTATTCCCATTAATCCGGCGCTAAGCAGCGAGTTAAGCGAAGTAAGCGCTTCATGAAATTCGCCGTTGTTCTTTGCTGTACCTTGTCTTACATCGCCAATAACAGTATAAAGTCCAAAAGTTACTTGGTTTATGTTTCGCTTCGAACTGTCGAGCCAAATTAGCGAGCCATAGGTTGCCTTGTTTTGGAAATCGAAAGCCAAACTATCAAATTGAAATGCTTTTTTCTTCCAGTCGATAATATTCAATGGCTGAGGAATTTCAGGCATTTGGTCTACCCGAGGCAACGCTGTTTGAACCACCGGTTCACCTGTTGATTGGTTGCACGAGAATAAGCCGAATATAAGCGCAAATGCGGCAATTATTTTTATGGTCGAAATGTTATTTTTCATTGTTTTCAGCATAAGATTCTTTCATTATATTTTTTGCCAACGGAATAGAAATCATTTGCAACAATGCTACAATAATAAGCGAGTAGCGCAGCGCAAAAGTTTCCGAAACATAAAATGCCAAGAGAATAAATAGTCCCAGTCCGGCAACTCTACCGGCGTATAATCCAAATTCATGGTTTAAAATGTATGCATATTGGTTTCTGTTTTCGCGTTTCGAAACCACATCAATAACTTTCATCATAATAGGGTAATAAGCTAAATCGTGCAGTGGTTGAAAAAACACTTTACATAAAACAAAAACCATTACTCCGAACATCGACAGTTCGAAACCATTAACAAAAGTACCAACCAAGAAAAGGGTAATGCCCATTCCGAAAATAAGAATGCGGTGTTTAGGTTTGGCAAAACGACCTAATAAATAAATGAGTATTGCAGTTAAACCTCCACTAATGCTCTGAATAAGTCCTAAAGAACCTTCTTTGCCCACATATTTCATAATAAGCATTGCCGGGGCGGTAACCAAAAACCCCTGAACCAAACCTTTTAATGCGGCAAGCAGAATTTGTTTATTCCAAAGTTTATCGAATTTAAAATATAGAAAATCTTTTTGCACCGGATTTTCAAATTTGCCCTGCGCCAGCGAAAAACAAGCCAAAATGGTAACGGCAAAAACAATAATGGTAACTATTTGGTAGCCTTTAATTATGTTGAAAACCATTCCAAAAATCTCCATTCCGTCAATGGATGCCAACAAAGCACCAATAGCCAAAGGAATTGTAATATTTGCAATGGTAAAAAAGAACGATTCCAAGCCAAAAAAGTAATTTCGGTTTTCGTCTTGCGTAGTATTTAGTGCCATTAGGTAGCGGTTTGTCCAGAAAAAACCCGAAGCTGCACCAATTAAGGTACCCGAAACTATAAGACCGAACAAGGTAATGTCTTTTACAAACATCATTGCCACCATAGATAAACCGCTAAGCAAAATACCTAAACTGTAAAGATGAGCCACTTTAAAAATTTTAAGTAACATACCATTTGTAAGCGAAGTAATGATAATACCGGTATACATGGCCACCTGAAAAATGGCTACAAAGCTGGTATCGGCAAAATAACGCATAATGTATGCAGCCATAAAAATTTCTACCACCGGTAAAACCAATGCGTACAGCATGTTTGTTATAAGCAACACCCGCATGTTGTGGGGCATCGATAGAAAAAAGCGAAATTCGGAAGTCAATTTTTCAATCATTTTGGTTTAATGTATTAAGTTATGCTTATTTCGAAATTAAAATATCCGAAAATGTCGCTATTTTTGCAAGTATTGTTTTTCTTAATGTGTAAAATTTTCATATAATAACCTTTAATTTTTATTGTAATCCGGATCCATTTGAGGCGTGCGCAAACCGGCAACTTCATTGGCCATAAGTATAAAAACGTTCCAGCACAAACCTCTTGTCGATGGCCACCAACTGTCGGTTGTAGTCCATTTTGTAGGGGTAAATTCTTTGCTGAAAGGCCATTTCGGATTCAGGTAAATTTCTGCCCAAATTCTGTTTTCCATCAGTATTTTTGCTTTTTTCCAGCCGTGTTTCTGCCCAACTGCATAGGCACAATATTCCGGTCTGAACCAACTGCCGCCATTGTAATAATATCCGTCGCTTTTGCCGTTACTGTAATTTTCTTCGCCAAACTTTTCGAAAGGCTGGTAATCGCCGGTTAGGTAAGTAAAACCCTGATTATTATTTGTTAACCTTACACAAATCGGTGCGGTAGTTCCGTATTCCGGATGTGGCGAATTAGGAACTTTATTCAAAATAGGCATTTGATCTAAATGGTTTTTAACCATTTCGTCCGTTAATATTGGTTTGTTGAACAACCACAACGAAAAAAATTCAGGTTCCAGGTCTGTAAGTGAAATAATATCCGGAAAATTACGGTCGAAGAGCAAATGCTTCCTTTCAACATCGTAAAAATTACGATATTCTTGGTCGGCTTTTTCAATATAGGCATCCGAAATATCGAAACCCAATTCTTTTATGGTTCGCAGCGCAATAGCAAACATGCCTTGGTTTACCGCTAAACGATCGGTTTTAGGATTAAAATCGACAATATCCACCTGGCTTAACGAAAAATGCGATTTACAAATTCCATCGCGGTCGGCATCAAATTCGCTCAACACATAATCAACCGCTTTTTTAATTTTTTCCTTCGGAAGTTCAACCTCAAAGCGTCGGCGATTCATCATGGCCCAAATAAGCCAAGTAATGGTGGCTTCGTTGTCTTTTGCTTCTACAGAACCCATTAGTGGAGTAATAATAGTACCAATACCGCCTTGTTTGGTTTGGGTATTTCCCCATTGTTCCCAAATAGCAAGGTTTAATTTTTTATTGTATGAAGCTACGGTAGCAAAAAACGAATCGCGGTTATACATATCGGGGGCGTAGTTCATATTGGGCACGTTAAACGGCGCAAAATTATCAACATCGGTAATCCAAGTAAGCATATTGAAATTTGCGTACAGCATTTTTTCAATTTGCGAACCTTCAAAACCCTTACCTTCGGCCAAGCGAGTTTGAGCCGAAATCATGAATTGTTGGTGCGATTTCCAAGGTTCAACAAAAATGTACGTTACTTTTTGTACCTTTTCACCCAGCGGAAGCAGGTTATAAGGTTCTTGCTGTGCTTGGTGTTCGGTAAATTGCAAATCTTTTATTTGTAATTTGCATTCTTTGCCCGATTGGGTGCCTAAAAACATCGAAACACTGTCGTTTTCGATGTAAGGCACCAGAATACTGCCTTTAAAAAGTGTCCATTCGTTTTCAACCGCCGGAAAATTATCTATATACTTTACGCCATTTTCCAATTCAATGGTTCGTTGTCCGTTTTTTATTCTGAATAATTTTAATGCTACCGGCGTGTTTCCTTTACACAGAAACGAAATAGTGTATATTTTTTGGTCTTTAAATGGCGTAATCAGGTTAACTCCTACTCTTCCGCCTGCATGTCCGGTAAGGGTAATAATTCCGTTTTCTGATGAAATTTCGGCATTTCCTTCTTTAATAAAGCTAGCATCTGTTTCAAGAATGCTTGTATTTCCGGCATCGAGGTTTAGCAGTTCGCCAAACCTTATTTCGACATAATTATTATTTTGGGCTCTTTCGGCTAAATTTGCAACCGAAAATAAATTCACATCGGGCAAACGTCGCATGCCTACAAAGCCGCCACCGCGTCCGCTAAACCTGCGGCGTGTATTTCGGGTGAACTGATTCATATACCCGGCATCGGTCAAAAAACCTACCACCGTATTATCCTTGGTAATAAAACCCGCAGCCGGAAACATTTCGTGCACCAAGCCACCCGGAAAGTTTTCGTATTCAAAACTTACATATTGCTTAGGTTTTTCGGCAGGTTTGGCAATTTCTTTCAAAATATAATACATGCTTGGCATCGACGGTTGAACTAATTCAACCGTCTTTTTTACCACATTCGCATTAACCACTTCGTACGTAACTTTTGCCGATAAATTGGCATCAAAATCGTAATTGTAAGCATTTCTTTGTAAGCTAATTCTGGTAGCATCGCCGCTCCATGTTGCGCCTGTCCAATGCGGCATGGCAGAAACTGCACTCAGATCGCCGTTGTATAGTTGCAGCACGAATTCCTCGGTATTGGTAACCACCAAGTTATTGTTGTTGTATATATCAACACGAAAGCCATCTTTTTCGTTGCCGGCAACTTTAAGCGATAACTTTTGACCAATAGTGGTTGAAAAGCTTGCTAACGTTAGCAGCACAACGAAAAAAACTACCAATTTGGTTTTATGTTGAAACCTATACATTCCTGTTGTATTATTAAATTAAGGTTGAAAGAATTTGCGAAATAGATAAGGTGGCGCCACAAATAACTTCATCGCTGGCTCCATAGTACATATGTATCGTATCTCCTTCAACATAATGCCCATTGGTAAAAACCACATTGCCAAAAAAACCGGTTTGCTCGTAAACTTGCGTCGGTTCCATAATAGGTTCCGTGCTACGAGCCAAAACAACCGATGGGTCGTTGAGGTCTAATAACAAAGCGCCTAAGCAATAGCGGTGGTCTTTGTTTGCACCGTGATAAATTTCGAGCCATCCTTTATCGGTTCTTATAGGAGCAGCACCGGCACCAACACGGGCAGAGTCCCACATGTCGGGGCGCGAGGTGGCAATGCATTTATGGTTTCCCCAATGCAATAAATCGGGCGATTCGGCTAACCAAATGTAATTGCCACCCAATTCGGGACTGCTTGGGCGATGCAAAGCATAATATTTACCGTTTATTTTTTCGTCGAAAATGGCACAATCTTTATTATGAGGCGGTATAATCATTCCTTCGCGACTAAAGTTTTTCCAGTCGGTGGTTCGTATAAGCCCTACACCAACACCAAATTGCGAAACTTCGGTAAACGACAGGCAAAATTCGTTTTCCATGGTGGCAACTCGGCAATCTTCAATACCAAAAGTTTCCAGTACGCCTTTGCCAAAAATTGGTGGGTAACCGATCGGTTCATAAAATGTAATTCCGTCGTCGGAACAAACCAATCGAAGGTATGAAAGCGTAGTTAAATAATCCTTCTTTTTGTAATTGATAACCCGCGGGTCGGAAGCATCCAAATCCGGGTCGCTTTTATCGAAACTCAGAATCTCGATTTCGCCCTTAGTATTATATACCGGAAAACTTATTTTATTCGCTATTTGTTTTGGTCTTTCGGCTACCCGCAAAAGCAGCCAAATTTTACCTTCGAATTTAAAAACTCCGGGGTTCAGCAGGCATACTATTTCCATGCCGCTAATACCCGGTTTTATATCGGAAGGTCGAAGCAGTGGGTTTTGAGTCAATCGTTTTGCAATATCCATAATCGCTTTTTTTGTTATGGTAAAATTACGAATGATTAGCAAAAACGCTGTCCGCCTAATTCCTGATTATGTCCGGCAGGTTACATAAATTTAGTATTTTTAGCAAAAAAGTGCCTTTCCAATAAAAAAAGCCTTTCTTCCGAAAATTTTTCTTGTTCAATTACAATCGTTTTCGGAAAAATAGTTTTGTCGAAAAAGAATCAATTTACATCCGTTTTTTTTCTGAAATCCGATGGCGAACAATTATACGATTTATTAAATAAATCGTAAAAATGTGCTCTGCCGTTAAACCCTGTTTGGTCAATAATTTCGCTTACCGTCATTTGTGTCGATTTGAGCAGAGCTGCAGCTTTGGCAATGCGACGCTGGTAAATTAAACTATGTGGTGTTGTACCGAGTATCGTTTTTGTTTTATTGTACAATGATGATTTGCTGATAGCCAATTTATCGCACAGTTTTTCGGACGAAAGTGTTTGGTCGTCGATATTTTCGTCGATATATCGTATTAATTTCTGAAAAAAAGGATCTGTTATTTCTTTTACAATTGCCGTATTATCTGCCATTTGAGCAAACCTGCTTTTTATGCCTGCCCTAAAATGCAATAATTTCTCAATACGTACTTTTAAATGTTCCGGATGAAAAGGTTTGGGAATGTATGAGTCGGCGCCCGATTTCAAGCCCATAATTCGGTCTTCTATTTCGGCCTTTGCAGTTAAAAGTATAATAGGCAAATGGCTGGTGTCAAAATTTTCGCGCAGTTTAAAACATAACTCAATACCGTCCAATTCGGGCATCATTACATCCGAAACTATTAAATCGGGTTTTTCGGATCGTATTATTTGGTATGCATCAAGTCCATTTTCGGCAACAATGATTGAATAATCTGCTTTTAAAAAGTCGCTAAGTAATTTTAGCATTTCGGGTTCGTCGTCAACCAACAAAATAATTGGTTTGGCAACTACATTGCCCGAATTTTCAGGCGTATTTTCAAAGCCCGTTTCATCAATAAAATTTATTTCGTTGAAATCGTTGTCGGGCTCAATGAGCAATTCCACCGAGCTAATTTGGTGCACATCCGGAAAAGTGCAAATAAATTTGGTACCTTTATCAATTGCGCTTTCAAAACCGATAGTTCCTTTCAACAATTCCACTAAACCCTTGGTAACTGCAAGTCCTAATCCGGTAGAGCGGTATCCGGGAAATGTACCTTTCTTTTTGGCAGATGAAATACCAAAAGGTTCAAAAACTTTATCAAAGTATTCCTGTTTTATGCCGGTTCCATTATCTTCAATTTCGAGGGTAAGCACCGAGTTTTCGAGCCGAATACCCACGTTAACCAAACCGTTTGTTCTATTGTATTTTATAGCATTTGAAATTAAATTAGTCGCAATACGCTGAAACTTATCGGCATCGGTTTTAAAAACAATATCGGTTTGGGCAGCAACTACTTCACAAACAATATTACTCTTATTTGCAATTAATTCTAAATCGGAAATAACTTCGAGTACCAATGCAATAGGCTTTGTAAGCTGAATATTCAATGGTTCTTTGCCTTTTTCCAACTTACGAAATTGCATAATTTCCAATACCATTTTCTGAAGTTTTACGCTGTTGTTAAATATTTTGAGCAACCTGGGGTTTTCGGGTCCGTTTTGTGTATCGTCAAGCAGCGCATGTATGTGCGAGGTTATTAGCGTAAGCGGAGTGCGAAATTCATGGGCTACGTTAGTAAAAAATTCAAATTTATAACTTTGCAATTCAAGTTCCTTTTTTTTCTGAAAATCGGCAATTGCTGCTCTTTTTTTGCGTGCAACACGCCTACGATAGGTTGCAAATATAAAAAATTGAATGCCTATAAAAAGGAATATATAGCTTACTATTGCCCACGAAGTAGCCCAGAATGGCGAATTGATAACTATTTCAATTTCCCTAATTTCTTCCGACCAATTTCCATTTTCGTCGCCGGCACGTAGTTGCAAAAAGTAGGTACCCGGCGATAAATTTGAGAAGTTAATGGGTTGATTTTGAGGATTTATAATCCAATCATTTTCGAAATTAATTAGGCGGTACGAAATTTTGTGCCGCTCGTGTCCCCAATATGCCAACGACGAAACCTGAAACGACAGGGAATTTCGATTGTATGCCAGACGCAATTTTTTTTGGTGATTTATTCTCGAAGTAAGTTCACTTTCAGCGCCAATTTCTACCGGTGCATTTCGAATGAACAACTGATTTATGGCAAGCGGTGGAAAGTAGGACGAAAATTTTATTTCGTCGGTTTGAATAATATCTACTCCCATGGTGCCGCCAACGTATAGCTTGTTTGTTTTTAAATCGAAAAACGAAGCACCGTCGCTGTATTCAAAATTTATTAAGCCATCGTTTACGGTGTAACTTCTAACCTTAGTGCGATTTAAGTCAATAATAGACAATCCTTTGTTGGTAGTAGCCCACAAATTGCCAAATTTATCAAGTTGAATTCCGTTAATGCCCAAATTGGTAAGGTCGTTTTGAACATTCAAATTGCCTATTTTAACCGAATCGGCTGAAATAGGCAACATGCTGAAAATGCCATTGGAGCTTCCAACCCAAATATAGCCGTGTGTGTCGGTAAACATCGACAAAATATCGTCGTTTTTAATAAATGTAGGATGTGTGGCGGTCGAATACTGTGCAATTACACGTTTAGTAATCGTATTGTATCGATAAGCCCCCAAACCGCGGGTTCCAATCCAAATTATACCCGGTTTTTCCTCAGCCATCGAATAAATTATCTGCTTTTGCCTCACTTGCGGAGATATTCGCTTGTCGAGTATCAATTGCTCGCAACTTATGGGTATATTAGGCTTTTTCTTTTCAAATTCAACCATAATAGCACCAAAACCGCTGGTTCCTAAAT
>JAIFNC010000166.1 GCA_020047935.1 Bacteroidota bacterium | reverse complement strand
GTCTGGTTACCGGCGTATTGGGTTATTTACTCAGGTCGTGGTTTATATTCGAAAATCCGGATAAAAACCATTTGCTGGTGGTACCTAAATTAAATATTATTAACCAATTGCCCGGAATGATAAAAGCAAACACGCTTTTACCTATCTACAATTTTTTATTTGTTTGGGGTATCAGTTTCTTTTTGCTTTTCTTGGTTATCGGTATCAGCTTATCCATGATTTTGTTTACCAAATCGGTAACGGGTTATTATATTATTTCCGCCGGAATTTTGTTTTCGGTATATATTTACATTGCCAAATCGGGGAAATTTAAAAAAGCCAATACAGAATAATAAAGTCGCGGAAAACTATTTAATTATAGAGAATTACCTGCTAATTTCGCAATATATTCCGGAATAATTCAAAAAAACTGCAATAAAATCATTTTCAAAAAAAATTGGGGAAGTTAAAGGCGTTTTTTGACTAACAACGTGCTTCAGCACGTTGATAAGTAAGCTATTAAGTGGGCTTTAGCCAAAAAATTAAATTAAGGTTTTCTAAAGCCGTGTTAATTATTCGTTACACAACGGCATACATGCCGTTGTTAGTTAAAAGATAATTAGCAAAAGTAATTAGTGTGTTATAAAATTATTCTAATTGTCATTAAACCTAGTAATTACAATGTACAATCTCTGCAATAAGAATTTTCTTCTATAAGCAGTCTATGCCAAAATATTTAATTTTTAACTTGAAGTATAGTAATAAAACCGATTATTGACATTCGAAATGCAAAGGAATAGCAACGTGCGAGCGAATCAATATGCCATCATCATAAGTTCCTTGTTTTAATTTTAGACTTTTAAAATAATTTAAAATATCCGATTCAAATTTTAATTTTTCAATCGCTTCATCGCATGCTGAATTGAAACAATTCATTTTAGCACACACAAAAATATTGGAAAGTGAACTATCTAGCTCAATTACAAACGCAATTTTAATTTTAAATGGGCAAGCAGTAGGTTTAATCGAATCGATTATATTCTTCGCAAAAGTTTGACTTTGGTTTAGCTCCATTGTTGAGTTGAAGAAAATTGAATTATCTAATCTAAGTTTTTCAACATAATCCTGATATTCGGTTTTACAATCTTGAGCAATAACTGTACCTATAAACATGAAAAAAAGTAAATTAAATAATAGTAATTTTCTCATTTTCAATAGAAATTAAATTCTCATTCATTTTATTAAAATCTCAGCTTAAAAGCAGAAAACAATAGAATTTTTTGCCAAAATTTATCGAATATATTTACCAACGGTATTTAAAAAAGTTTTTAAATTTATCGGTTTCGATATATAATCGACACATCCCGATTGAATGGCTTCAATTTCTTCGCCATTCAATTTCATGGCCGTTTGAGCAATAATTGGCACTTCGGGGTCTATGCGCATAATTTCGCGAGTGGCAGTATTTCCGTCCATTATTGGCATATGTATATCCATCAAAATGAGGTTTACATGTCGGTTTTTTCTGAAAATATCAATAGCTTCTTCGCCATTTTTTGCACGAATAATATTAACATTTGTTCTACCTAATGCTTGAACCAGCAAAATATAATTCAGTTCTGTATCTTCTGCAATAAGAATAGTTTTGTTGCTCCAATTAAATTCGTCGTGCACTTCGCGTGCATTTGCCGATGCGGTAAGTTCCATACCAAAAACCAAAATATCATCAATTTGCTCGTTTTCGCCTCGCCAATCGGAAAGGAATTTTTCGAGCATATTTTTTTGCTCGTCGGCAGGCTTTTTATAAATTTCGAGCAAATATTCTTTAAACGGTCCAATGTTTAATTTCTTTTTCTTGATTCCTCCGAACTGATCGATATAACCATCGGTGAACAAGTATAAGAAATCGCCTTTTTGCAATTTAAATTCGTTGTTCGTAAACGGCACATGCGCTTTTCGGTGCCAACTAACCGACATTCGGTCGGCTTTAATTTGAAGCGCCTCGCCATTACGAATAATAACTGCCGGATTATGCGCCCCGGCAAATTGCAACTCGTTTTTATTCGGGTCAATAATAACCAACGAAATATCCATACCATCGGTAGTTTCGCCGCGTTTGCCGGTTTGGTGCAACGAAGTCATTACATGGTCGCGCAATTCGTTCAATATTTCATTGGCTTGCAACGCATACAAATGCTTATTACCGGCTTTCTTGTTTACAATTTCATTTAAAAACGAAATTCCGAGCATACTCATAAACGCTCCCGGCACTCCGTGTCCGGTGCAGTCGGCTATGGCAATTATATATTTGTCTTCTTTTTTGGTTAGCCAATAAAAGTCGCCCGAAACAATATCGCGAGGTTTGAAAACCACAAAATTATTCGGATAATGCTCATTAACAATTTCTAACGGCGGCAGTACAGCACGCTGAATTCGGTTTGCATATACAATACTGTCGGTTATTTTTTGCTTCTGTTTATTGGCTATATCGCGCTGAATTTCAATTTCATCGCGCTGTGCAGCAATTTCCGCTTCCGCTTTTTTCAGTTTCGAAATGTTAGAATCGATGGCAATTAACTTCGAAATTTCGCCTACGGAATTAATAATAGGAGTAAGCGTTGTTTGCGCCCACATTTGCTCGCCTTTTTTTGTAAGCGTAATTGATTCGAAAATATAGGTGCGCTTTTCGCTGATAGCCGAATTTACTGCATCTTTAACTCGCTGATTTACATTGCCCGATAAAATATTTGGTGAAATTGCAATTAATTCATCAATGTTGTAGCCATACATTCGCGTATAGCCGGCATTTATCCATTCGTAGTTGCCGTTAGCCTCCATAATTCGCACCGCATTATCAGTTTCCGAAGCAACAATCGACAATTTCTCCAGTTCCTTATTCGTATGTTCCAACTGCTGCGCTTGCCTCGAAATTTCTTCTTTTTGCTGCATGATAGCAATATTCTTAATTTCGAGTTTTCTATTCACTTCCCTTTTAATTCGATAACTTCGGTATATAAGAAATGCGCCGGCAAGCATTACAATAAGTAGGGCAAGGGCTAAAAACAACACACCTTGCTGTGTCTGAATTTGCGAACTTTGTTTATCCAAAATTGCTTTTTGCAGACTAATTTTTTGCTGTGCTTTCTTACTTTCGTCCGATATGCTGCGCAATACCTTAGTTTGAAGTTCAACGTCGTTTTTTTGGTTTGTAATAAGGCTTTGCTGCTTTTCTATTTCGGCAAGCTGGCTAAACAAAATTTTAGAACGTTCTTCCATTTGCTTTTCCAGAGCCCCTAAATTTTCCTGTTGCGAAATAATTTTAAGTTGCTGGAAAACAAGCTCGTTCTGCTGGTCTGCCATTTGCTTCTTTTGTTCGTTCAGCTTTCCTTGCTGGTCGGCAATGCGCATTTTTTGATCCATTACCGTCGTTTTTTGTCGGTCAATTTCACGCTGTTGCTTTGCCAACACTTCTTTTTGCTCGTTCATTTTCGAAATTTGGCTTTCCAATTCTTTTTCCGACTCGCGAAACAAATCCTGCATCATTACCACATCGCCGTCTTTAACCAGCAGGTTCGAGGCTATTTTTAATCCGGCATCGGCAAGCACAGTTTTATTAACTTCAAAAGTCGCTTGATTTTTATCGCCTTTCGAAAAATTAATCATGGTATATTTTTTTTGCGCATGATTTTCGGTAATAAAAAGCGTATTCCATGTTTTTCTTTTATCGAAAATTTGCCTAATTTCATCGTCTTTCTGCTCGCCAATAATTAATACGTGGGTTTCTTTAATTTGTGCAATTGTGGCAAATTCCTGAATAATAAGCATGGTTCCGTCGGCATAGCTCGATTTTACGGTTTTTTTCAATTCCTTTAAAAACTTAGCATCAATACCATAAACACCAATGGTAATTTCGTCTAAATCCTCATCGTTTTCCCATTGAATATATTTCGGAAAATTATAAATCAGAATGCTTTTTTCGCGTATATACTGGTCGTCGTCCTGCCCAAATACGGGCAAAGCAGCCAACAATATTAAAAGAAACCATACTATTTTCGAATTGAAATTATGCATTTTGAATTTTCTGAGAAGCTATTTTTTATATTACATACATAAATAATGCCGGTCGAATGTGCAAATTGCAGCCAAATTTGTGCATACAACTTAAAGAAACGAAAGTACAATTTTTTTTCAAAACAATACACATTGCACTAAAAATAGCTTACCAAAAATTACACCATAGCCGCGGAGTAGGGGTTTTTATTGTTATATTTCGGAATAAAGTTCTATATATCTTTCAATTAGCAATTTTGGTTTTAGCGTAATGAATTTGCTGAATTTTGCATTATTCAGGGATATTATGCTTGGAAAATGCAAAAATTCGGTAATCAAGAAATGGGTTTATTTGGAAAAAATAGAAAAAATAGGGCTTTTGGCATTTTAACTATCATACTATTTAACATAATATAAATTATCATAATTTTATTCTGAAGTTTTTTTACCGGGCATAGAACTTCGAGATTAGAAATTTCAGAAAGTAGCGGCACAATTGCATTCAGCATTAAAAATGCAAATAACCTTCAATAAGCGCTATATATCTGCAAAATTTATTTTAAGAATGCTAAACTGAATTTGTCGATACTAAATGTATTGATATTAGCCGGCAGAATCGTTCTACTTTGTGTTATTATTCTAAAATTTAACACCTATTTCCTTAAAACATCGAATAAATTTCTTTTCTATTTAACATAATAAAGTTATTAAGGAATTTCCCTTTTGCCCTTCTTAAACCTACTATAACTATGAATTAAGAAGTTTACGCCGGGCAAAATTCATTCATATAAAATCTGTGCAACAACTTATTTCTAAATTGTCAGGATAAGGATATTTTATGCCCCTACGCTGAAAAAATTACACGTTAAACGCGAAATTTTTATACTTTCGCTTCAACTAAACCTGAAAACAAATTAACCATGGAAAAATACGGAATTATAGGCGGAAGCGGATTAGAAAACCCGAATATTTTGCAACACATAACCGAAATTGAAATTGAAACTCCTTACGGTAAGCCGTCGTCGAGTTTAAAATGCGGTAACATAAACGGTACCGAAGTAGTACTACTTTCGCGCCACGGACGCGACCATAGCATTCCGCCGAGCCAAGTAAACAACCGAGCAAATATTTGGGCGCTTAAGGAAGCCGGATGTACGCACATTTTGGCAACTACCGCTGTTGGCTCGCTTCAAGAACATATTTACCCCGGCAAATTGGTTGTGTTAGACCAATTTATCGATTTCACCAAACACAGAAAAACCACTTTTTTCGAAAAATTTGAGCAGGGCGAAATGAAACATACTCCTATGGCAACTCCTTTTTCGGACCAATTACGCAATATACTAATTGCGACCGCACAAAAGCTCGACATGGATATTGAACAGCAAGGTACTGTAATAACCATTGAAGGCCCTCGCTTTTCGACACGCGCAGAATCGAAAATGTTCAGGCTTTGGGGAGCCGATGTTATTAATATGTCGACCGCACCCGAATGCATTTTGGCAAACGAACTGAATATTCCGTATGCAGCAATTGCAATGAGCACCGATTACGATTGCTGGAAAACTGATATTGAGCCGGTTAGCTGGGAAGCAGTAATTACAGTTTTCATCAAAAATGTAGATAAAGTGATTCGGTTAATAACCGAGAGCTTAAAAAAATAATATTGGCAAGTTTATACTTTTCTACCTAAAAAAGCGTTTAAGATTTGAATTTATTTTTAGGTAGAAACGCATAACCTTGTCTAAATGAGCAAAAGATTACTTGCAGCGCTAATTTTTCTTTTTATTTTTCTGAATATTAATGCACAACCATTTTTATATCCTACCCTTAAAATTGATACGGTAGCTCGATTTTATGAACCGGAAGGTGCCGATACCATTGTTATGTATTTGGATGTAAAAAACATACGTGGCGGAATGGCAAATAATGCAGTACTTAAAATATATGCCTCGGTACCGGAAGTTTTCCACACGGCAACGGTAGCCGAATTGGGCAATATAGCACCCGGCGCTACAAAAACCGGAATTTTCCCGTTGCATTTTAGCTTAGTAAACGATTCTAATTTAAGGTTTTATGCTTCAGTTAATGAGCATTACAACAAATTTGGAGATTCAACCTCATTTTCAATTTATAACATACTAAAAAAGGAACGCAAGCAACAAAGCGAAATTATGACCAATGTATCTTGTAACGTTAATAAAGAAATTACGGTGAGAATGCGCGGAAATATTACTACCGGTTTCACTTGGTTGCCTTCAGGCAATAATTGGAAAGAGTTTTTAGTGCTTAAATCGAAAAATTATGTTGAAGACCCAAATCCTGAGTTGATTTCAGGAGTTGGCGGTACAGAAGAATTTATTTTTATTCCGCAAAAAAGCGGCAAAATTTCTATTAAATTTGAATTTAGTAGAGGAACTTATGATGCCGCCCGAATTGCTGTTTATAATTTTACCATTTCGGATTAATTACCATACGCCTACCTTGTAAATGAATTTAATTAATTGTTTACCAATAGATTAAATTATGAAAATATTGCTACATCTCATTTTCCTTTGCTTATTTGTTTCCGGCTTTGGACAAAACGTTCAAACGTTGCGATCAAACAAAACATTTGTGCACGAAAACGCTGCGAGCGGGAATGTAAAACTGCTAAAAAACACCGAAGCAGTATTATATGCCGACGGAAAAGTAAAATTTGGAACCTTGGCTGAAAATTGTAAACTTGCTTTTGCCTATGGTTCCGAAAATTATGCCGAATTTCAGCTGGGCACACCGGTAAGTTTTTTCCCTACCGGTTTGGTAAATTCGGGTACATTGGTCTACGACACGCCTTTTAGGTATACTTACGACAATGAAGTTAAAATTGTGTTTGCCGCCAATACAAAAATAACTTTCGATGCAAATGGATTAGTTATTTGCGGAACCTTGGCAATTGACACCGAAATTCCTATTTCTGACGAAGCAGTTAAGAAGTTTAAATCGAATACAATTTTTAATGTTAGCGACTTAGGAAACGATTAAATTATGTTAAAATAATTATAATCAGAATTTTAACACAAAAAAGGTATACCAATAAACTGCCGAACAATTATATTTTATATGTTGTTTGACAGTTTTTTTTATTTCCACAGTCAAATAAAATTCTTTAATTTAGCGCCCTATTTAATTTAAAAAAAATTGTTGAAAATGAGAAAACTGGCAATTCTAATTGTTGTAATGCTAATAGCACAGCTAAGTGTTGCGCAAAAAGGCAAAGTAACGGGTGCATTATCGAACGTAATGAGCGGAACCGTAGATAAAGCACTTCCACTTATTAAAGATGCAGAACAAGAAGAAACTACCAAAAATTGGGCGAAAACTCATTATGTTAAAGGTAGAGTGTTTCAGGCCATTAACGATGACCAAACCGGTTTGTACAAAAAACTTGACGACAAACCCCTTTTTAATGCTTGGGATGGTTACATGAAAGCATTAGAATTGGATAAAGCAGACCCAAAAGGTGGTAAAATTCGCAAACAAGTGCTTAAACAATTAAGCATCAAAAATCCGGGTGATGTTTCAACCCCTCGCGAAAGCAATATTATGCGCGATGCATTAATTAACATGGGTATTGAAGGATTTAACAGCAAAAAATTCGATAATGCTATTTTTGCATTCGAAAGCATTTTATTTATTGATGCCTTACCCGAATTTAATTATTTCGATACTGCTATTTATTATTATGCAGGTATAGCTTCATTAAACCTTGAACAATACGATAAATCGTTGGGCTTTTTCGAAACTTCGTTAAAAAACAATTACGAAGTAGCCAAATGCTATAAATTTAAGGCTGATATTCAGAAAGCAAAAGGCGATACGCTAGCATCGGTTGCTACAGTAAAAGAAGGACTGGGCAAAAACCCCGACGATTTTGGTTTATTAATTGAATTGGTAAACTATTATTTGTTGAAATCTGAATCGCAAAAAGCCATTGAGTTTTTGGACATTGCAATTTCGAAAGACCCTACCAATCATTCGTTATATTTTGCTAAAGGTGTTTCGTACGATTTATTAAAAGACGCTCCAAATGCAATTATTTCTTATAATAAGGCACTTGAAGTAAATCCTACCTATTTTGAAGCCTTTTTTAACTTAGGTGCTATTTATTATAATAAAGGTGCCGCTGCAATAAACGATGCAGGATTAATACCAATGGGTAATACTGCCGCTTACGATGCTAAAATGGAAGAATCAAAAGAATTCTACCGTCAGGCAGAGCCGTATTTTATTAAAGCACACGAAACGAATCCGAAAGATAAAGATGCTTTGACCAACTTGCGCGAAATATACATGAAATTGAAAATGTATGATAAAGCCAAAGAAGTTAAAGATAAAATTGACAGTTTGTAGTATTTAGCAATACGAAATAAAAAGCCTCTTATGTTTTATAGGAGGCTTTTTTTCATTTATAAGCACAATTAAATCCCCGATTCAAGTTCAATTAATACCGAATCAACTGCCATTTGCAAATTCTGTATCGCATTTTCGTCTTTCACTAAATAATGCGTAACATCGTAAGTCATTATAAAATCGAAGGTTACATCGGGCAAAAGCTGACCCGATAAAACAATCACTTCAACATCGGGCAAAACTTGTCTAATTATCGAAAGCACTTCCAACCCATTTTTAGCATTTGGGTCTTTTAAATCCAAAAAATAATCCAACACTATAAGATCCGGTTTCTTATCCAATTGTTGTAAGCAGCGTTCTCCGGTGTCAAAATTTTTAATTTCCAGCTTCGGATTATCGCACAAACTTTCATACATCATTTCAGTAAAAACCGGGTCGTCGTCAACTAAATAAATCAGGTATTTTTTCATCGTTAATCAAATTTCAATCTGTTAAAATGGTCAAGAAAATTTTGTGCTAAAGATATAAAAAAACCATTTAAAACCGATTATATGAATCAAAAAGCCGGTATACAATTTTAATATATAGGAATATATGCTAAATAATTCGAAAATAATTGTAACTTTATACTGAAATTTTGAAGATAATTGAAATATGGAAGCGGAAAAATCGAAAATTGAACTTTTGCAAGAAATTAAGCAATTGAAACTACAATTAGATTTATATAAATCGATTGCTGATTATAGTTTCGACTTAGAATCGCTATTAACCCCGGAAGGGAAATTCATCTATATTTCGCCTTCTTACGAAACTATTACCGGCTACCCTGCCGGACTATTTTTAGAAGATTCCGGTTTTCTTGTTGAAATTGCTCTACCCGAATACAAAGAACTGGTGCAAAATCATATGCACGAAGGTGATAATTATAAACCGGGGCATTTCGAATTTCAAATTAAAACAAAAGAAGGCGAAGTAAAATGGCTGGAACATAATTGTCAAGCTTGCTACAACTCATTAGGCAATTTAATTGGCTACCGAGCAAGCAACCGCAATATTACAGACCGAAAGAAAGCTCAAACTCAGTTACATGAATCGACTATTCGAAATAAAGCCTTACTTGACGCAATTCCCGATTTAATTTTTGTGTTCGATTCGAATTACCAAATTATTGATTTCAATGCAGAAAATGACGATAATTCATTGTATAGTAAGCCTTCCGATTTTCTAAACAGAAGTATAGATTCCTTGTTGCCTGAAAATTTGGTAACTATAACAAAGCTGTATGTTGACCAAGTGCTTGAAACCGGAATACCGGCGCATGCTGAATACGAATTACTCATTGATAATCGAAAACAACAATTCGAGGCTCGTTATGTACAATGCGGCAATAAGGAAGTGCTTGCAATTGTGCGAAATATTACTAAATCAGTGGCAGCGGAAAAGGAATTGAAACGAGAATCGGAATTGCGCCGATTGCTTGTGCAAATTTCAACCGAGTACATGAATTTGCCGTTGGAAAAAATTGAACCGACTATAAATAATTCACTGGAACGATTAGCACTTTTTGTTGGTGCCGACCGAGCTTACATTTTCAGTTTCGAGAGCGAAACCGGCATTTGTGTAAATACCCACGAATGGTGTAATACAGAGGTCGAATCACTAAAAGATAAATTTCAGCGTATTAGGCTACCGGAAAAGTTTTCTGAAATTCATAAAAAAGGAGGCACCGTCCGACTCGAAAATGTGGATGAATTGCCCGATTCGTACGAAAAAACTTGGTTAGTTAACCAACAAATCAAAAGTCTTTTAGTGGTTTCGATGATGATGAATAATGAATGTATTGGTTTTGTCGGTTTCGATTCGGTTAACCATTATAACGTATATACAGAAATTGAAGAGCAAATTTTGGAAGTATTTGCCGAAATGTTGGTAACCATTGGAAATCGTAAACAGAAAGAATTGGAACTGATTGAAGCTAAAGAACATGCAGAAGAAAGCGACCGATTAAAATCGGCTTTTCTTGAAAACTTATCGCATGAAATTCGAACTCCAATGCACGCAATTTGCGGGTTTGTCGATTTTTTATCGGATGAAGACCTTACAGGCGAGAAACAAAAAAATTATATTCGCATCATCCAAAACAGCGCCACACATCTGCTTTCTATCGTTTCCGATATTCTTACCATTTCGTCCTTGGAAACAAACCAAGAAAAAATAAGGATGGAACAGGTGAACATAAACAACCTGCTTATTTCTACGCTCGAAATATTTAAAGATCAGGCGCAAAACAGCAATGTTACCATGTATATTAAACAGCAACTCCCCGACCAACATGCCGAAATTACAACCGATGCATCGAAGCTTAAACAAATTGTTAATAATTTGATTTCCAATGCATTCAAATTTACTCATCAAGGAACTGTAGAAATTGGCTATAAACTTATTGCTGCGCCAACTCACGAACGTGAGAATGACGGAAAAATAGCGGAAAAATTGGTGGAATTCTATGTTAAAGATACGGGAATAGGAATCGACACTGCATTTCAACCCAATGTTTTCAAGCGGTTTAGGAAAGCCGAAAAAAATGAAAGCTCGCAATACGCCGGCACCGGTTTAGGCTTAGCAATTTGTAAAGGATTTATCGAACTTTTGGGTGGGAACATTTGGCTAAAATCGGAACCGGGCAAAGGTTCAATATTTTATTTCACACTTCCATATCATCCGGTTTATGATGTAAAAAAAGCAACTCCCGGAATTGGATTGTTAAGTAAAACGGTATTAATTGCTGAAGACGAAGAATATAATTATTTATATTTGGAAGAAGTTTTAAACCAGCTTGGCATAACTATTTTTCATGCAAAAAACGGAGAAGAAGTGCTGGAAATTTGCAACACCATAATGGACATAGATTTAATTTTGATGGATATAAAAATGCCCATTATGGATGGCTATACGGCTGCAAAAATATTAAAAAGCAAAAGACCCGAACTGCCAATTATAGCCCAATCGGCCTATGCGTTGGAAAAGGAAATTAACCGCTATTCGGATGTTTTTGATGACTATTTAACTAAACCAATAAACAGCGATGTTTTGCGCGAATTATTAAGCAAATATTTGTAAAATAATGCTATTCAAACATTTGAAGTTCATACAGTTGCTTAAATAATCCGTTTGATTTTGAAAGTAATTCGGCATGCGTGCCGGTTTCAATAATTTTACCTTTTTCAAGTACTAAAATCTTGTCTACATTTTTAATAGTTGAAAGACGATGTGCAATAATAATGGAGCTTCGCCCTTCCATTAAGGTTTCAAGTGCTTGTTGTACTGCCTTTTCCGATTCAGAATCTAAGGCGCCGGTAGCTTCATCGAGAATTAAAATTTGTGGATTTTTTAATATAGCACGCGCTATGGCTATTCGCTGGCGCTGACCACCGGAAAGTTGCACTCCGCGCTCGCCCACAAGGGTTTGAAACTTTTCCGGAAAACTTTCGATAAAATCAATTGCATTTGCCTTTCTTGCTGCTTCACTAATTTCAGCTTCTGTTGCACCGGGTTTTCCGTAGGCAATGTTTTCCATTATGGTACCGCCAAAAAGTAAAATATCTTGCGGAACAATTGCCATTCCACTTCTAAGCTCATGTAAATCATAGGCTTCAATCGGTTTATCATCAATTTTAATATTGCCTTCGGTGGCCTGATAAAAATGCATTAAAAGCGAAGTTATGGTAGATTTTCCGGCTCCCGAAGGGCCAACCAAAGCTACCTTTTCGCCCGATTTAACCGATAAATTAATGCCGCTAAGCACCGCCATATCTTTCCGACCGGGGTAATTAAATGATACATTTTCGAATTGAATATTGCCCGTATAAGTTGCTGTTTTCGACGAAACTTCCAATTGTTCAGGAACTTCGTTCAATAAATCGAGCAAATTTTCGGCGGCTCCGGTTGCTTTTTGCAATTGTGAAATTAAATCGGCCATTCCGCCAATGCTGCCTGCCATAAAGAGCGAATACATGATAAATTTAATTAAATCGCCAATGGTAAACGTATCGGATTCTTGCACTTGCTTTGCACCAAACCAAATAATGGCAACAATAGCACCGAACATGAAAAAAATGATAAACGACGAAAATGCGCCGCGCCATTTTGCGCCTTTTATGCCTAGATCAACAATATCATCCACGGCTTTTTTATAGCGTAACTGTTCGAAAATTTCATTGGCAAATGCTTTAACTGTTTGTATAGCTTGTAATGCCTCTTCGGCAATTACGTTCGATTCGGCAACCTTGTTTTGTGTTTCTTTGGAAAGTCGACGAATAAATTTTCCGAATATAACGGCTGTAATAACTATAGCAGGCACCAAAGCTAGCATAAAACCGGTTAGTTTTGGCGAAATATACACCATCAGCCCCAGCCCACCAATTAACACAATAAATTCGCGAATAAAATGCGCCAATGTTGTTGTAAATGTTTCCTGAACAACCGCAATATCAGCAGCCAAACGAGCAGTTAAATCTCCTACCCTACGCTCTGAAAAAAATTTGACCGGAAGCAATAATACCCTGTTGTAAACGGCAGTTCGCAAATCGGCCACCGATTTTTGCGAAATAATGGCAAAAAAGTACACTCTAAAATACGAAATACCGGCATTTATAATAAAAACGCCCATTAAAATAAGCGTAATTTCATTTATTTTTTCTGATGAAATATCTCCGGAAGCATTGATTAAATCGCCGGTAAGCCAAGGAAATACGAGCGACAAAGCGCCTGAAATAAGCAATAAAACCAACGATACAAAAAAGTAAAGTTTATAGGGCGCTAAAAACCGGGTTAATTGTATGAGTTTTTTTAATCCTTGTATGCTTAATTTCTTTTTTTCGGTTTCGGGTTGCATTATGCGTTAGTTAAGTATGAATTAATAAGTTGATTATAAGCATCCATCAGTTGTTGGAGGGTGTTGTTTTCAGTATTAAATTTTATTGAATCGATTTGTGCGATTGGTAATATTTTAGGCGAAGTTCCGGTAATAAAAGCCGCATCGAATTTAGCAATTTCGGTAGCCGTAATTTCAGCAAATTCGACTTCAATTTTTAAGCTTGCTGCCAATTCTATTACTTTTGCTCGCGTAATGCCTTGTAATACAAGCGCATTTGGTGCAGTATAAAGTTTATTCTCGTTAATAAAAAAAATATTCGATTTACTTCCTTCGGTAATAATTCCGGTGTTATTAACCAAAATAGTTTCAAACACTTGGTTGCTTTCAAGTCTATCCTCTATTTTTTGTCGAATATCGAAATTTACTCCTACGCTTTTTGCATTCGGGTTCGGTCGTTCAATGGAAAGGAAATTGCATTTTACGCCACTTTTATACGCATAATCAGGCGGATATGCAGTTGCAATAAAGTAGACATATATAATTTGTTCTTGTGCTAATTGAATAATTACTTTTACATTCATAGTATGAATGTCGGAAATTTTACAAAGTTTTTCAATGTGCAGTTTAATGGTTAAAGCAGAAAATTTAAGTTCGAAACCCAGTAAATTTGCCGAACGTTGCAATCGAATAAAATGGTCTTCAAAAAATAACGCTTTGCCCGAAATAAGCCGCACAACTTCATATACAGCAACTATTTGCGTATTTATTTCGGTTTCATTTATATAACCCGCAGTAAGTTCGCCATTTTTCAAAAACGCTTTGTTGTTCATAACCAATTGTTAAGCATGTATAAATATAAAAAAATGTACCGCAATCTTTCAACATATATTTTCTTTTACTGAAAGTTGCGGTACAAGCATTATAATTAAGGCAAGCTATTTTTTAGCTGCTTCAATTTTACGATGGTTCAAGTAGGCAAAAATGATAAGTAAGGCAATAATAATTACCGTGTAATATACAAAAGTAGGTACCGGAATCGGGTCACCTTTTGCGTACGAATGAAGCCCTGCCAAGTAATAATTTACCCCAAAATAGGTCATTAAAACAGAA
This sequence comes from Bacteroidota bacterium, assembly GCA_020047935.1. Taxonomy (GTDB): domain Bacteria; phylum Bacteroidota; class Bacteroidia; order Bacteroidales; family JAIFNC01; genus JAIFNC01. The sequence continues at coordinate 194 of JAIFNC010000166.1, read as the reverse complement.
ATCAATGAAGTAATTCCCCCTAAATTAAGGGCAAAATTTCCTCTAAAACCCGGTATATTACGCATATGTATTACAAAAGAATATACTAAAATGGTTACCAGCGACCAAGTTTCTTTTGGATCCCAACCCCAATAACGACCCCACGATTCGTTTGCCCAAACAGCACCCAAGAAAGTACCTGCGGTAAGCAAATA